>NZ_CBFFRL010000017.1:0-41042 GCF_965644215.1 Phytobacter sp. V69 | reverse complement strand
GGCCTCATTTCTCGCTGCCGTCCAGATCAGATGCATCGCTCTCTGGGCTAAAATCTTGTGACGACACTATCTAGTGAACGCAAACTTTCATTCGAAATAAATTTGTGCTTCAGGTCACACTGTTATTACAATGTTACGAGTGGTACCCAGACCAGGAGCTTATGTATGACCGTGAAAGTTATCGTCACTGATATGGACGGAACTTTTCTTGACGACGCCAAGCAATACGACCGCGATCGTTTTATGGCACAGTTTATTCAACTCAAACAGCGTGATATTGAATTCGTCGTCGCCAGCGGCAACCAGTATTACCAGTTAATTTCCTTCTTCCCGGAACTGAAAGAGCAGATCTCTTTTGTCGCTGAAAACGGCGCGCTGGTGTTCGAACACGGTCAGCAACTGTTCCACGGTGAACTTACCCGTCATGAAGCACAGGTTGTCATCGGTGAATTGCTTAAAGACAAAGGGCTGAATTTTGTCGCCTGTGGGCTGGAAAGTGCCTACGTCAGCGAATACGCGCCGGATGCCTTTATCAAACTGATGTCAAAGCACTACCATCGCCTGCAACGCGTCAGCGACTACCATCAGATTAACGACAAGCTGTTCAAATTCTCGCTCAATTTACCGGACAGCGACATTCCACAACTGATGGATAAGCTGCATGTTTCGCTCGACGGCATCATGAAACCGGTAACCAGCGGCTTCGGTTTTGTCGACCTGATTATCCCCGGCCTGCACAAAGCCAACGGCATCACCCGTCTGCTTAAACGCTGGCAGCTGTCACCGCAAGAGTGCGTAACCATTGGCGACAGCGGCAACGACGCCGAAATGCTGCGTATGACCGCGTTCTCTTTCGCTATGGGAAATGCCAGCGACGCTATCAAAGCTATCGCCCGTCACCGCACCGACGACAACAACCACCAGGGCGCGCTGAATGTGATTCAGGCGGTACTGGACGGCACCACCCCGTTCCACTGATTTTCCCTGCCGGAGTGTGCGCTCCGGCCTGTTCCCTGTTCTCTTTCTCCCTCTTCTTTCAGCTTTGTGCTCCGCATCAAGTTTTTAAACTTGCATTAACTTATTTTTAACTTAAATTATCATTTGTAAGTTAATTTTCCTTCATACGAAAGATTGCGAGGCCATTATGACGTTCACCAGCGAGAATTTACCCGTCGACCATAAAGCGGCTATCCGGCAAATGAAGCAGGAACTGCGCCAGCAAATCGGTGACGTAGAAGCCGTATTCAGCCAACTCCATGCGTGGATTAGCCAGCGTGTGGCAGAAATCAATGCGTTAAAGGCACAGGGTGAGGATGTCTGGCCGGTGATCCCCTTTGACGATGTGAAACAAGGACGGGTAAGTGAACTACAGCGGACGCTGATTAAACAACGCGGCTGCGCGGTGATGAAGGGGCATTTCCCTCGCGAGCAGGCGCTCGGCTGGGACCATGACATGATGGCCTACCTTGAGCAAAACCACTTTGACGACGTCTACAAAGGACCGGGCGACAGCTTCTTCGGCTCACTCGACGCCTCGCGCCCGGAGATTTACCCCATCTACTGGTCACAGTCGCAAATGCAGGCACGCCAGAGCGATGAGATGGCCGCCGTGCAGTCGTTCCTCAACCGTCTGTGGCGCTTTGAAAGCGAAGGCAAACAGTGGTTTGACCCGGATGTCAGCGTGATTTACCCGGACCGCATTCGCCGTCGCCCACCGGGAACCACCTCAAAAGGGCTGGGCGCGCATACCGATTCCGGCGCGCTGGAACGCTGGCTGCTGCCGGCCTATCAGCGGGTGTTTGCCAGCGTCTTTAACGGCAAGGTGGACGAATACGACCCGTGGGATGCCGCACACCGTACCGAGGTGGAAGAGTACACCGTCGACAACACCACCAAATGTTCGGTCTTCCGCACCTTCCAGGGTTGGACGGCGCTGTCCGATATGATCCCAGGCCAGGGATTGTTGCACGTGGTCCCTATCCCGGAAGCGATGGCCTATGTGCTGTTACGCCCGCTGCTGGATGACGTGCCGGAAGATGAATTATGCGGCGTGGCGCCGGGCAAAGTGCTGCCGATTTCCGAGAAATGGCATCCGCTGTTGGTCGAGGCACTCAGCACCATACCGGCGCTGGAAGCGGGCGATTCCGTCTGGTGGCACTGCGATGTGATCCATTCGGTCGCGCCCGTAAACGATCAACAGGGCTGGGGAAACGTGATGTATATTCCCGCCGCCCCGATGTGCGAGAAGAACCTCGCCTATGCGCGCAAAGTGAAAGTGGCGCTGGAAAATGGCACCTCGCCGGGCGACTTCCCGCGCGAGGATTACGAAAGCGACTGGCAGAACCGCTTTACGCTGGCCGATTTGAATACCTACGGTAAACGGGCGCTGGGGATGAACTAAACGCCGTACAGCCCTTCCCGCTCCACGGCGGTACGTCGCTGTCCCGGACGTATCCGCCGTACCGACTCCCGCACCACCAGCGTGCCATTGATCAACAGCGAGCCAATGGCCGCTTGCGGGCGAATCAGCCGTTGTTGCAACATATGCACCGCTTCAATGCCGAGCTCGTCACGCGGCACATGCACCGCCGTCAGCGGCACGTCCTGAATAGCCGCAAGATTGAACGCATCAATGCTCATCACCGAGACATCCTGTGGGACACGCAAACCGCGTTGTTGCAGGGCGCGCACGGTCCCTTCGGCCATAAAATCGCCCCCGACCAGAAACGCGGTCGGCGGATTTTTATGTGCAGGACAGTCTAACCACTCCGCGACCCGTTCCTGCGCCTCTTTGGCGCTAAAGCTGGGCACGGTAATTAAATCGCGTTTGCTTTGAAAACGCAGATTGCGCTGCTGCCAGGCTTCTTTAATTCCCGCCAGCCGCAGATCCATGGTATAGCGGCGCAGGCACATCACGGTCACCATATCGCGATGGCCTGAATCAAACAGATAATCCGCGGCAAACTCACCAATCGCCCGGTGATCGGGAGCGATCGTTGGCAGGCGCATTCGCTTATCGCGACAGTTGATCAACACGCATGGTTTACCAAAATCCGCCGCCAGTTCGTGAATATGCGGATCGTCAATCCCGAGCAGAATTGCCGCCTGGGTTTCCGGCTCATTCATTCGCGCAATAAATACATTGGCATCGCTGTCGAGCTCTTCCAGCGGACAGTAGCGCAGCCGCACCTCGTGGGAATCCAGCGCTTTGCTAATGCTTTGAATCACACGGTAATAAAAGATATCGGACCGCTCATCGAACGCCCGCTGAGGGGCGAAAATCACCAAGTTATTGAGCAGCAATCGTCCGGCGGCAATCCCCTCCATCACCCCCAATTCACGCGCGCAGGCCAGCACCAGATTGCGGGCCATTTCGCTGGTATTAGCCTTCCCTGCCAGCACACGGGAAACGGTGCTGGTCGACAGGTTGGTACGCCGGGCAATTTCGCTGATTTTTAGCTTTTTATCCATTCTGTGATCTCGCTCCATTTCTACCGTGGGAAAATTTTCATGGTACATAAGTCTCATGAATGCTGGTTAGAAAAGAATAATGCCCTTTAACGTGACGGATTGATGAGAATTCTTGCACAAAATCCACTATGGCTGCCCGTTTTTCTCCCCTACCGTAAACATGTCGTACAACTTCCATACTAGTTGTATACGTAATTAAGGCCAGAACGGAAAAAAATCCCCACGCGGTCCAGATCGGTATGACACATTCCGGATGGCCCGCAACGACTTCCCTACAGAACGGTGTGCGGAGAAAAAAATGAGCCAGGGAATCAACAACAATGAAGTGGTGGCAAGCAAAAGCCGCCGAATAGTCAAAAAATTACGCTGGTGGGTGCTGGTCCTGTTTTTACTGGGCGTCACGGTAAACTACATCACCCGCAACTCACTGGGGATCCTCGCCCCTGAACTGAAAACCAGTATGGGCATTACCACCGAGCAGTACTCATGGATAGTGGGTGCTTTTCAGCTGGCTTATACCCTTTTCCAGCCGCTGTGCGGTTGGCTGATTGACGTGATTGGCCTGAAAGTGGGCTTTATGGTCTGTGCCATTATCTGGGCTATCGCCTGTATCGCCCATGCCGGAGCCGGAAGCTGGTTACAACTGGCCATTTTGCGCTTCACGATGGGGGCATCCGAAGCAGCGGCCACGCCGGCGAACGCCAAAACGCTGGGCGAGTGGTTCCCGAAATCAGAACGTCCTGTGGCGGCCGGTTGGGCGGGCGTCGGTTTCTCGATTGGTGCCATGCTGGCGCCACCGATCATCTATTTTGCCCACGCATCTTTTGGCTGGCAGGGCGCATTTATGTTTACCGGTTTTCTGGCGCTGGTGTGGGTGGTGCTGTGGTGGGCGTTCTACCATAACCCGGAAAAACACCCGAACCTCAGCAAAGACGAACTGGCCTTCATCAAGCAGGACAACGAACCACCGGCGGTCAAGCTCCCCTTCTTTACCGCGTTGAAAACCGTTGCTAACAACAAACGCTTTTACGGTATCGCCATTCCGGCCTTTATGGCGGAACCTGCCTGGGCCGTGCTGAGTTTTTGGGTGCCCCTGTATCTGGCGAAAGAGCACGGGATGGATCTTAAGCAAATTGCAATGTTCGCCTGGCTGCCGTTCCTGGCCGCCGATCTGGGCAGCGTGGCGAGTGGCTATCTCACCAAACTCTATACCCGCTGGTTCGGCTGCTCCCGCGTCAACTCGGTAGTCGCCAGTTCGGTTACCGGCGCGTTTTTGATGATTTCACTCGGTGTCGTCGCCATCACCCGCGATCCCTATATCACCATTGCGCTGATCTCGATTGGCGGCTTCGGTCACCAGATTATCTCCTGCATGCTGAGCGCGCTGGTGGTCGAGTCCTTTGATAAGGGCCAGATGGCCACCGTTAACGGCATGCGCGGCTCGGCGGCGTGGATCGCCAGCTTCCTGTTTTCTCTGCTGATTGGCGTCACCGCCGACAAAATTGGTTTCAATCCGCTGTTTATCGCCATGGGCTTTTTTGACCTGATCGGGGCAATTTTCCTGGTGTCATTTATTGCTGAACGTCGCGCAAAACGCGCCTGATAATGGATATCTGCTATGAAAACGTTGAAAAACTGGGCCTTGCAACACCAGACCCAAAACCATATTGAGCTGTTGGTCGACGGGCAGCACACGCTGTGCCTGTATGTGCTGGAAGAAAATCTGTTCCGCGTGCTGCTAAAACGTAAAGGTGAGCTGGCGCTGGACAGAACCTGGAGTATTGCACCGGCGCAGGATGTGCCGTGGGAAGGGCGCAGTCGTGAAGATGTGAGTGGTTTCACCTGCCCGGCCTGGACGCTGGAACAGCAGGAAAACCAGTTAACCGTCGCCACCGAAAAGCTGCGCGTGACTGTCCATCAGCCGCTCTGGCTGGAGTGGCATTACCGCAATGAAGCCGGTGAATGGCAATGGCTGGCAGGCGATCGCCCCACCAGCGCCTATCTGATCAATGCCCATGGCGACGGCGTAGCGCATTATCTGAGCCGCAAAAAGGATGAACGCTTCTACGGCCTGGGCGAAAAAGCGGGCAACCTGCAGCGCAATGGCCAGCGCTATGAGATGCGCAATCTGGATGCGATGGGCTATAACGCGGTCAGCACCGATCCGCTCTATAAACATATTCCGTTTACCCTCACTCGCCGGGACGACATCAGCTACGGCCTGTTTTATGACAACCTGAGCAGCTGCTGGCTGGATTTGGGTAATGAAATCGATAACTACCACACCGCCTACCGCCGCTGGCAGGCCGAAGCGGGTGATATCGATTACTATATCTTTACCGGCGCACGGGCGCTGGATGTCACTAAAGCATTTGTCCGCCTGACCGGGAAAACCCTGTTTGGACCGAAGTGGAGTCTGGGCTACAGCGGCTCCACCATGCATTACACCGACGCACCGGACGCACAAAACCAGCTGATGAACTTTATTCGCCTGTGTTCCGAACATGCTATCCCCTGCGATTCGTTCCAGCTCTCGTCGGGCTATACCTCGATTAACGGCAAGCGCTATGTCTTCAACTGGAACTACGACAAGGTGCCGCAGCCGAAAGTGATGAGTCAGGCCTTCCACGACGCGGGCCTGAAACTGGCGGCCAACATCAAACCGTGCCTGTTGCAGGATCATCCGCGCTATAACGAAGTGGCGGAAAAGGGCCTGTTTATTCGTGACTCCGAAACCGATGCGCCTGAGCGTTCGAGCTTCTGGGACGATGAGGGCTCTAACCTCGACTTCACCAACCCACAGACGGTGCAGTGGTGGCAAGAGGGCGTGACCACACAGCTGCTGGAAATGGGCATCGACTCTACCTGGAACGATAACAACGAGTTTGAAGTGTGGGACGGTGAAGCGCGCTGCTACGGCTTTGGCCGCGAGATTGCCATCAAACATATTCGCCCGGTGATGCCGCTGCTGATGATGCGAGCCTCGCTGGAAGCGCAGCAGCGTTTTGCCCCGGACAAACGTCCGTATCTGATTTCCCGCTCCGGCTGTGCCGGGATGCAGCGTTATGTGCAAACCTGGAGCGGCGACAACCGTACCAACTGGGACACCCTGCGCTTTAACACCCGCATGGGGCTGGGGATGAGCCTGTCCGGACTGTACAACGTGGGCCACGATGTGGGCGGTTTCTCCGGCGATAAACCGGATGCTGAACTCTTTGTGCGCTGGGTGCAAAACGGCGTGATGCACCCACGTTTCACCATCCATTCGTGGAATGACGACCATACGGTGAATGAACCGTGGATGTATCCGGGGGTAACGCCGGCCATTCGCAGCGCTATCGAGCTGCGTTATCGCCTGCTGCCCTATTTTTATACCCTGCTGTGGCAGGCGCATGCCGACGACGAGCCGATGTTGCGCCCGACTTTCCTCGATCACGAAAATGACGTCCAGACGTTTGAAGAGTGCGACGATTTCCTGCTGGGCCGCGATATTCTGGTCGCCAGCGTGGTCGAAGCGGGCCAGCGTGAACGCCGCGTCTGGCTGCCGGCAAACGAGACCGGCTGGTATGATTTTTATACCCACGAGTGGTTCTGTGGCGGGCAGTGGATTACCCGCGACGCACCACTGGAAAAACTGCCGCTGCTGATCCGCGCGGGAGCAGGTTTGCCACTCAGTGAGCGCATTACCCACGTCAGCGCGACGGCGGATGATACCCGTGAGCTGAAACTGTTCCCGGTGAAA
This sequence comes from Phytobacter sp. V69, assembly GCF_965644215.1. Taxonomy (NCBI): domain Bacteria; kingdom Pseudomonadati; phylum Pseudomonadota; class Gammaproteobacteria; order Enterobacterales; family Enterobacteriaceae; genus Phytobacter; species Phytobacter sp. V69. Next base: position 33,829 of record NZ_CBFFRL010000017.1, on the reverse strand, counting down.
GGCACGGGGCACACTGACGGGCTGCTGTTTGAAGATGACGGCGAAAGCTGGGGCTATCAGAACGGCAATGCCCTGTGGCTGGAATGGGCAATGGCCTGCGACGGTGCCTGTATCAATCTGACGATCGTCACAACCGGTGATTATCGTCCGGCATGGAAGGCGTTGAAGGTGTCGTTACCAGAGGGAGAGGTACGTAAGCTATTGATTAACGGTGAAGAACGGAGCGAGTGGGTGCTGTAGTGCTGCCTGATGCCCTCACCCTAACCCTCTCCCACAGGGAGAGGGAAAAGGAACCTGACCTATTTCCCTAAGTATTTCTCGTTACAGGAAGGCGGCAAACCTGAGAATCCCCGGGAGCTTACATGAGTAAGTGACCAGGGTGAGCAGGTGCAGCCAACGCATCTGTAGCGTGAAAGACGACGGGAAATTAGTTATCGATGCCTTTACTGCGCAGATAATCTTCATAGTTCCCGGTGAAGTCCACCACGCGCTCCGGCGTAATCTCAATCACGCGGGTCGCCAGCGAGCTGACAAACTCACGGTCGTGAGAGACGAAAATCAGGGTGCCCTGATACATCTCCAGCGCCATGTTCAGCGACTCGATCGATTCCATATCCAGGTGGTTGGTTGGTTCGTCCATCACCAGAATATTCGGTTTTTCCATCATCAGCTTGCCGAACAGCATGCGGCCTTTTTCACCACCGGACAGCACCTTCGCAGGCTTTTTGATATCGTCCTGGCTGAACAGCAGACGCCCCAGAATACTGCGCACCGCCTGCTCGTCATCGCCCTCTTGTTTCCACTGGCTCATCCAGTCGAACACGGTGAGGTCGTTTTCGAACTCGTACTCGTGGTCCTGCGCGTAATAACCGATCTGCGCGTTTTCGGACCACTTCACGGTGCCTTTATCCGCTTCCAGTTCACCCACCAGCGTTTTCAGCATGGTGGATTTACCCACACCGTTCGCGCCAAGGATAGCGAGCTTCTCACCCACTTCCAGCAGCAGATTAACGCCTTTAAACAGCGGGCCTTCATCAAAGCCTTTAGCGAGGGCTTTCACTTCCAGCGCGTTACGGAACAGTTTCTTGTCCTGTTCGAAGCGAATGAACGGGTTCTGACGGCTGGAGGCTTTCACCTCATCCAGTTTGATTTTATCAATCTGGCGCGCACGAGACGTTGCCTGGCGAGACTTGGAGGCGTTGGCGCTAAAGCGGCTAACAAACGACTGCAGGTCAGCAATCTGCGCTTTCTTCTTGGCGTTATCCGCCAGCAGACGCTCGCGCGCCTGGGTTGCCGCCGTCATGTATTCGTCGTAGTTACCGGCATACACGCGCATCTCACCGTAATCCAGGTCCGCCATATGGGTGCAGACCATGTTCAGGAAGTGACGGTCGTGCGAAATGATGATCATGGTGCTGTTACGTTCGTTCAGCACCTGCTCCAGCCAGCGAATGGTATCGATGTCCAGGTTGTTCGTTGGTTCATCGAGCAGCAGGATGTCCGGATTGGAGAACAACGCCTGTGCCAGAAGCACACGCAGTTTCCAGCCAGGTGCCACTTCGCTCATCGGGCCGTAATGTTGCTCAACTGGGATCCCGACGCCGAGCAGCAGTTCGCCAGCGCGGGCTTCGGCAGAGTAACCATCCATCTCGCCGTATTGCGTTTCGAGGTCGGCCACTTTGTAACCGTCTTCTTCGCTCATTTCGGCCAGACCGTAGATGCGGTCACGCTCTTGCTTCACTTCCCACAGTTCGCCGTGACCCATGATCACGGTATCGAGGACGGTGAACTCTTCAAAAGCAAACTGATCCTGACGCAGCTTACCGATGCGTTCGTTCGGATCGAGAGAAACGTTCCCCAGGGTCGGCTCTAAATCACCGCCGAGGATTTTCATAAAGGTGGATTTACCGCTCCCGTTGGCGCCGATCAGGCCGTAACGGTTGCCGCCGCCAAATTTGACGGAAATGTTTTCAAACAGCGGCTTGCTGCCGAACTGCATGGTGACGTTGCTGGTGACTAACACGGAAGTATCCTGAAATGTGTGACAAACACCCGATTATGCCACAATTCCGAATTAGATTCCTGTCCGGAAACGAAGGGCTAAAATGAAACCAAAGGGAAAAAAGTGTGATTTCGTACACATCTCAATTCCCTGTGCGCGGGAATGCACATATAATGCGCTCCCATCTATAGCAAGAACCATCAACCTAACGGCCTGTGGCACGAATCTCGCACAACATGAATATGAAATTAACAACGCTTTTAGCGGCGGCGTTTGCCGTCGTCGGCTTTTGCAAAACCGCGTCTGCTGTAACGTATCCGCTTCCGACTGATGGTAGCCGAGTGATCGGTCAGAACCAGGTCGTGACTATTCCTGAAAACAACACCCAGCCGCTGGAGTATTTTGCCGCACAATACCAGATGGGTCTGTCCAACATGCTGGAAGCGAACCCGGGTATCGACGCCTATCTGCCGAAAGGCGGCACGGTGATGAACGTGCCTCAGCAGCTGATTCTGCCGGATACCGTTCATGAAGGTATCGTTATCAACAGCGCCGAAATGCGTCTGTACTATTACCCGGCAGGGACCAAAACCGTTAGCGTTCTGCCGATCGGTATCGGCCAGCTGGGTAAAGACACCCCGATTGCCTGGACCACCAAAGTAGAACGTAAGAAAGCCGGCCCGACCTGGACCCCGACAGCGAAAATGCACGCTGAATACGCTGCCGCAGGCCAACCGCTGCCGCCAGTGGTTCCGGCAGGTCCGGATAACCCGATGGGTCTGTACGCACTGTACATTGGCCGCCTGTATGCTATTCACGGCACCAACGCCAACTTCGGTATCGGTCTGCGTGTAAGCCACGGCTGTGTGCGTCTGCGTAATGATGACATCAAATTCCTGTTCCAGAACGTGCCGGTTGGTACCCGCGTACAGTTTATTGATGAGCCGGTAAAAGCCACTACCGAACCGGATGGCAGCCGTTACATCGAAGTTCACAACCCGCTGTCTACCACCGACGCCCAGTTCAACGGCGGCGAAATCGTGCCGATCTCTCTGACCAAAAGCATTCAGAGCGTGACTGGCCAGTCTGACGTTGACCAGAACATCGTCGACCAGGCAGTGCAGAACCGTTCCGGTATGCCGGTTCGTCTGAATTGATCATTGCGCAAGCATGAAAAAAGCGGGCTTTAAGCCCGCTTTTTTCATCCGTTATGCCGCGTTCTTTTGCTGGATGACGGCGCAAGCGCCTTATCCGGCCTACAAACCGCACCAGTTCCAGATGGCTATGCAATTGCGTACTGGTTATCCGTTATTCACCACAATGATGCCACCATGATCGTAGCGGTAGTGGCAATGGGCATACTCCAGCGGCGTGCCGTCCTCCAGATAAATCACCTGCTCCACTTCCATCACCGGGTCCGTCTCGTCGCAGTTCAGATACTGCCTGTCCTCAACGCCAGGTTTCAGGGCGCGCACAATGCGATAAGAGCCCATAATTTTGAGCGCCAGATCGTCCTGCACATAGCGAAATACCGAACTTTCCAGGTGCCCGCGGTTTAGTCCCGGCACCAGATTTACCGGCATAAGGGTAAATTCCAGCGACATCGGCTCCCCTTCCAGCAGGCGTAACCGGTTAAAGTCATAGACTGGCTCGTCGGGACCAAGCAGCAGTGAGTCCTGCTCTTTTTCCGTAGGGAAACGCAGTTCGAATTTGATGATTTTACTGGTGACCTGACCGACATGTTCCCAGGTCTTGGTTGCGCCATAATAGTCGCTGCCCGGTAAATCCCAGCGGGAAAGCTGCATAAAGTTCTTGCGCACAAAGGTGCCCAGCCCTTTGCGGGTGTAGACCAGCCCTTCGACAATCAGCTGGCGCATCGCCTGCTGGATGGTCATACGACTGGTGTTAAATTCCGCAGCAAGGGCAAACTGGTCAGGCAAGGGGTCGCTGGCCGGATACTGCTGGCTCAGGATCCGCGCTTTGATTTCGCGCGCAATAGAAATGTATTTCGACGCCATGACCTTTCCTTCTTATTATTCGACTATCCCGTTGTTTCTTAAGGCCACTCTCTCGGCTATTTTGAGGAAAGGCAGGTAGAAGAATACACCAAAGATGATGATTATCAACTGAACCACCACCGCTCGCCAGTCCCCCGCCGTCGCCAGCCAGGCGCTTAAAATTGGCGGTGTCGTCCACGGGATCATCACCACGCAGCGCGACATCCATCCCAGCGTGGTACACAGCCAGGCGAAGTAAATACCTATGGCCGGCAGCAGAACAAAGGGGATCATCAGCGGCAGGTTAAAGACGATCGGCAAGCCGAAGATAACCGGCTCGTTAATGTTAAACAGGCCCGGTGAAATCGACAGCCGCGCCACCTGTTTCGCCGATTTCTGCCGCGAGAAAATGAAAATCGCCAGCAACAGCGAGATCGTGCTGCCCGTACCGCCAATCATGCCGAAGGTGGGGACAAAGATATTGTTGATGATGTGCGGGATCGGCTGTCCGTTGGCAAAGGCCAGCATGTTCTCATTGGTGTTAATAAGCAGGAAGGGTTCCAGAATTACCCCGTTCACCACCGACTGATGAATCCCCAGCGTAAACAGGAAGTTGCCGAAGCTATAAATAAAGATAGTCCCCGGCAGGCTGGTGTTGATCAGCCGCAGCGGCTGCTGGATAAGCGTGGTGATCAGGTGGATCAAATCCGTATGCAGTAAGTTCGCCAGTAGCGCCGCGACGATCGCAAAACTCGACAGGGTAATGATGGTCGGAATCAGTGCAGAGAAGGATTTCCCCACCGCCGGCGGCACATTTTCACCGAGCGAAATATTCAGCTTTTCGATTCTGGCGATGCGGATAAACAGCTCCGTCGACAGCAGGCCGATAATCACCCCGGCGAAAATCCCGGTGGAGCCAATATTTGCAAACGAGAGTATCTGGCTGACGGTGACGGCCGCTTTCGCCCCGTCCGGCACCACATCCAGATGCATCGGCATCATCATAATGTAGCTGGAGAGCGCGATAACCACCGCCGAAACCGGGTTATCGAAGTTGCGATTGCGCGCCAGTGACCAGGCGGTCATGGGCGCAATCAACAGTGCTGCAATATTCAACGTACCGTTGATGACCGCTTCCCCCCAAACCTTGAAGCGCACTAACGTCTCGCCCTCCAGGATCCACGGGAACACCACGTTGTTGACCAAAACCGCCAGGCCGGCAAGGATAAAAATCGGCATCACGGCGGCAAACGCGTCCCTTAAGGAACGCAGGTGAACCTGGTTGGCCAGGCGGGCGGAAAAATCGACGAACTTATCGACAAAAGACTGCATGTTCGCTGTCGTTCTTGTTTCAGACATCATGGTCTCCCTTCGTTCGGCATCAAGCGGTACGCTGGCGATTACAGTTCGCGACCGTTACTGTGAATCACCTGTTTGAACCAGGCATAGCTCCGTTTCGGTACGCGTTTGAGATCTTTAAGGTCATGGTTTTCGCGATTAACGTACACCACGCCATAGCGCTTACGCATATCGCCCTGCGAGCTCAGAATGTCGATAAGCCCCCAGCCGAGATAACCCACCACCTGCGCACCGTCTTCAAACATGGCGTCTTTCATCGCCTGCAAATGATCCCGGTGATAGGCAATGCGGTAGGCGTCATCTACCGGATTTACCCCATCCCAGGTTTCAATCACGCCGATCCCGTTTTCAATGGGGAAGACAGGCAAGCGCCAGTCGTTGTAGTAGCGGGTAATAATGGTGCGAAAACCGAGGGGGTCTATCTGCCAGTTCCATTCGGTGGCTTGCAGGAACGGGTTAGGCACATCGCCCTGTTGCAGGTAATAGTTCACCGGCACATCCGCGGCGATGGCATCGCTGTCCAGCGTTTTGCTGGCGTAATAGCTAAACGCCATATAGTCGCTTTTCACTCGCGCAATCAGCGCCAGGTCATCCGCGCGATAGATATCGCCAAAGCCTTCACGCTCAACGACCGCCATCACCGCCGGACTGTAGCCCTGCCCGGCAAATACGCGCAGAAGATTCTGGTTGAGGAACTCATCGTATTGTTGCGCGCAGAAGATATCGCGCGGTTTGCAGGTGGCCGGATAGACCAACTGATGCGCCAGCATGCCACCCATCAGTTTGCCGGGTTTGGTCTCATGCAGATACTGAGTGAGCTGCACGTGGGCCATCATCACGTGGTGCTGAATTTGATACAGCTCGCGCAGCGTTTTGTCACCGCGCAGGTAGCCACCGACCCGGAATGCTTCCGGCATATGGTAGATATTCTGCTCGTTGAACGTCAGCCACCAGGTCACGCGATCGCCAAAGCAATCCATCATCTTCTGCCCGTAGCGGACAAACGCATCCATCACGTGGCGATCGGTGAAACCGTTGTATTTTTCCGCCAGCGCCAGCGGCATGTCGAAATGGTACAGGCAGATCATCGGCGCAATGCCGCGGGCGAGCAGATCGTTGATAAAGCGGTCGTAGAAGGCGATACCTTCCTCGTTGAATGCCCCATCACCGTCCGGGCAGACGCGGCTCCAGGATATCTGGAAGCGGTAGCAGTTCATGCCTAAATCGCGCATGTAATCAAAGTCTTCCTGATACCGATGATACGAATCCGTCGCTACTTTCCAGTCGGAGGCAAACTCGCTGGCTTCGCGGATATCGTACACCGATGGCCCTTTTCCTCCCTCGTTCCAGGCTCCTTCGGTCTGCATACTGGAAACGGAATTTCCCCATAAAAAGCCTGACGGCAGCGTTTTACTCATCTGGACATCTCCCTCATCATATGACTAGTCATTTAAAATATATGACAAGTCATATAGTCAAAGGTGAAAAGTCAGGCAAAAGGAAAGGATCGTTTTTGTGAGCGGGATTGAGAAATTAGGCAGGCAGGGAAAATCCCCGGTCAGCGAAAGGCCGCCGGGGAAGGATCACAACGCGGGGTTATTTATGGGCTAACTGATTACGGCGGTATTCGCCTTGGCGTTCCAGCATCCAGCCGGGATATTCAAGCGGCAAGGCGCTCACTGCATCAAGCTGGCGCAGCTCTTCTTCCGTTAAACGGATATGGGTCGCGGCGATATTGTCATCCAGCTGATCCGGGCGTTTAGCGCCGATGATCACGCTGCTCACCACCGGCTGATGCAGCAGCCAGGCAAGGGCTATCTGTGCAACAGAGACCCCTTTCACCTCGGCGATGGCACGCATCACGTCGATGCAGTCAAACGCGCTGTCTTTGTTCACCGGCGGGAAATCAAACTCCAGGCGACGGCTACCCTCTTCGCCTTTACCATCGCGGCTGTATTTCCCGCTCAGCAGGCCACCTGCCAGCGGGCTCCAGACCATCAGCCCGACGTTTTCACTTTGCAGCATCGGCACCAGTTCGCGCTCCAGGTCACGCCCGGCGATGGTGTAGTAGGCCTGCAACGAGGCAAAACGCGCCAGACCCAGACGTTCGGAGATACCCAGCGCTTTGGCGATTTGCCATGCCGCCCAGTTGGAAACGCCGATGTAGCGGACATGCCCATGCTGCACAAGGTTATCCAACGCGTAGAGCATCTCTTCCATCGGAGTCGCCGGGTCAAAGCCGTGCAGCTGATAGAGATCGATATGATCGAGCTGCATCCGTTTCAGACTCTCTTTCACGCTGCCAATGATGTGATAACGAGAACTGCCGCGTGAATTCACGCCCGCCGTGCCGGTTTCACCGAACACCTTGGTCGCCACCACCACATTTTCACGCGGCACGTTAAGATTTTTCAGCGCCTGGCCGGTGATGTGCTCAGAACGGCCTTCGGAATAGACGTTCGCGGTGTCGATAAAGTTAATGCCCGCGTCCAGCGCGCTGCCGACCAGCTTATCGGCTTGCGCCTGATCCAGCTGCCCAATTTTGCCCCACATGCCGCCTTCACCACCAAACGTCATGGTGCCAAGGCACAACTCAGACACAAACAGACCGGTATTGCCCAGTTTTTGATAACGCATTTGGCGTCTCCTCACACTGTTGGTTGACGCAGATAGTTATACGCAATACGGCGTGTGCTGGAATGTGGTGATCCTGTCTATTTCTTGCCCAATCCTCTAAACCTTATCCACGCGGGGCATCACCAAAGACGGAATACTCCGGCAAACGCACCTGCTGATAAGGCTCCCAGCCGCCGCCGAGCGCTTTGTACAACGCCACTAAATCCAGGCTGCTCTGCACCCGCGCCTGCGCGCGCTGCTGCTCCGCCTGTGCCAGCTGACGTTGAGCATCGAGCACATCAATAAAGCTGGCAATGCCTTGCCGATAACTGTCGCTGGCCAGGGTAAAAGCGTTATGCAACGCATCGAGGGTTTTATCCAGCCCGGCTTCGCGCTGCTGATCGGCGCGATAGCTGATCAGCGCATTCTCCACATCCCCCAGCGCTTCCAGCACCGTCTGGCGATAGTTCAGCACCGCCGCCCCTTGCTGCGCGCGGGCCAGTTTCACACTGGAGACCAGCCGCCCGCCCTGAAAAATCGGAATCGAAATTTGCGGACCCACGCTGTAGAAATGGCTGCTCCAGTCGGTGAGCCAGTCGGTTTCACTGTTACGCAGGCCAAACTGCCCACTCAGCGTCAGGCTCGGGAAAAGCTGCACCACCGAGACGCCAATGTCTGCCGTTGCGGCGTGCAATGAAGCTTCTGCCTCGCGAATATCCGGGCGCCTGCGGGCCAGCGTCGACGGGATACCGGTCGACACCAGCGCAGGCAGCTTGGGCAACGGCTGAACATCGCTGAGTTCATGGTCCAGTGCCCCTGGCGGCTTGCCCAGTAAAATCGCCAGCGCATTCATCGCCTGCCGTTCCTGGGCCTGATACTGCGGCAGCTGCGCTTCCAGGCTGCCCACCTGGGCACGGGCATTTTCCACATCCATCTGCGGCGATAGTCCGCCGCGCTGGCGGTTGTCCGTCAGCTCAAAGGTCTGCTGCGCCGTGTCGATTTGCGTTTTCAGGGTGGTGATAACGCTCTGCGCGCCACGCAGCTGCAGCCATGCGCGCGCCACTTCGGCTTCCAGCGACACCAGCGCATCGTTACGCTGCTCAATTGCCTTTTGCTGCTGCGCCTGCGCCCCTTCGACCTGGCGGCGCACTTTGCCCCACAAGTCCAGTTCCCACTGGGCGTCGAAGCTGCCCTGATAGAGGTTCACCGGCTGGGTTAATGCCCCGAGCGCCCCGGCGATTTGCGGGTCAACATTATCCAGTTGGCCGTACACATCGTGGGATTTCAGCTCCCCGTCCAGCCCCAACTGCTGACGCGTGGCTTTAACGCTGCCGTTAACCGCCGGGAGATAGGCCCCACCCGCCTGATTAATCTGCTCGCGCGCCCCCGCGATACGCAGCACCGTTTGCTGTAGCGAGAGGTTCCCGGCGATGGCCCGCTCAATCAGGCTATTCAGTTGCGGTGACTGGAACGTCGTCCACCAGCGGGTGTTCACCGCCTGCGACACGGTTTGCGAGGCCACGGTTTTATCGCCCGGATCGTTCCAGTGCGTCGGGGTTTGCGGCGACGGCTGCTGGTAATCCGGCCCGACTGCACAGCCGGCCAGTAAGAGCGACACCATCATCAAAGAGAGACCACGCCTGGACATATTAATGTGCTCCTGCGCTGCCTTCGCTCTTAATGGGCGAAAGCAGTAAACAAAAAGGAATCAATAACAGTGCAACCACGCTCAGCAGCGTGAACACATCGATGTAGGCGAGAAAGCGCGACTGCTCAATCATGGTTTTGTACATCTGCCCCATCGCCGTGTTCATCGGGTCGCCCGCCAGTGAGGTGAAGTTACGAATCGCGTCCGCCGATTCACGCACCGCCTGCTGGAAGGGTTCGTTCAGCGGCGACATGTGATACGCCAGATGCGCGCTGTGCGCCTGCGCGCGTTCAGTAATCGCCGCCGTGGAGAGCGAAATCCCCACCGATCCCGCCACGTTACGGAACATGGTGAACAGCGCGGCCGCATCGGCATTGAGCTGGCGCGGAATGCTAATAAAGGCAATGGTGGTCAGCGGCACGAACAGGAAACCCAGCCCTATCGATTGCGCGCTGCGAAACAGCATCAGGGTTTCAAAATCGATGTTCGGAGTCAGTGTTCGCGACCACCAGAACGAGGCAGCGAGGCAGAAAAAGCCAAAAGCGATAAGCCATCGCGTTTGCACGATGGGCATCAGCTTGAGCACCAGCGGGATGGTCAACACGATAAGTACCGCCCCCGGCGACAGCACCAGCCCCGACCAGGTGGCGGTGTAGCCCAGATCCTGCTGCGCCAACTGTGGGATCACCACCGAGCTGCCATAAAGAATCATCGCCATGCCGGCCATTAACAGGCTGGAAATGGCAAAGTTTTTATCCGCCATGCAGCGCAAATCGACCACCGGCTTTTTGGCATACAGCAGCCAGTAAATCGCCCCGACAATACCGACCGCCGTTAGCACGGCAAAGATACGGGTAAAATCAGAGGAGAACCAGTCCTCATCCTCGCCCCGGTCCAGCATCACCTGCAGACAACCGAGCCCGAGCGCGATAAGACCAATCCCCGGCCAGTCGATGGTTAATTTCTTATCCGACTTGCGCTCCCACGGCGGGTCTTCCAGCAGTTGATAGATGGCCAGCACCGTGACGATCCCCACCGGAATATTGATAAAAAAGACCCAGCGCCAGGAGTAGTTATCGGTGATCCAACCGCCCAGAGTCGGCCCCATCACCGGCGCAACAATGATTGCAATCGAGGAGAGGCCAAACGCCTTGCCGCGATCCTCCGGTTTGAAGTAATCCAGCAGCACCGACTGCTGCGTGGGCTGCAGGCCACCGCCGAAAAAGCCCTGCAACACGCGAAACAGAATGATTTGCCACAGCTCAGTGGCGATGCCGCACAGGAAGGAGCAGATGGTAAACATCACGATGCAAATCAGGAAAAACTGTTTGCGGCCAAAGACGCGGCTCAGGAAGGCGGAGATAGGCAGCACGATGCCGTTGGCCACCAGATAGCTGGTTAATACCCAGGTCGATTCGTCGTAACTGGCGGAGAGTGACCCGGCGACGTGCGGCAGCGCCACGTTGACGATGGTGGTGTCAAGGATCTCCATAAACACCGCCAGCGTCACCACCCAGGCAACGGCCCACGGATTACTGGCCGGTCGCCAGTTTTCGTGACTAACGTCGGTCATTCCAGCGTGACCTTCGGCTCAACGGACAGGCCGAGCGGCAGCGGACGGTTCGCATCCAGCCCTTTATCGATAACGATTTTCACCGGCACGCGCTGGACGATTTTGACGAAGTTGCCGGTGGCATTTTCAGACGGGAAGGCAGAAAACTTCGAACCACTCCCCTGCTGGATGCTGTCGATGTGCCCTTCAAGTTCAAGGTTCGGGTACGCGTCCACTTTGAGGCTCACCTTGTTGCCGGGTTTCATGCGTTCAAGCTGTGACTCTTTAAAATTCGCCGTCACCCAGATTTGCGGCGAGACCAGCGAAAACAGCGCCGTGCCCGCCTGCACCAGGGTGCCGGTTTGCACATTGCGTTTGGTGACGAAGCCATCGAACGGGGCGCGAACCTCGGTCCAGGAGAGATTCAGCTCGGCGGTTTCCAGCTGCGCTTTTGCCTGCTCAACCTGGCGCTGGCGGGCCTCGACGCTGGTCTCCTGCTGGCGAATCTGCAACTGCACCTGATCCGCCACTTCGAGTTGCGCCTGGGCGCTTGCCAACTGTGCCTGCGCACTGCGTAGCTGCGCGTTGGCGCTGTCGATATTTTGCTGCGTGGTGGCGCGGGGATCGACGCCGCGCTGGCGTTTATAAGCAGCCTGGGCGTTGGCTAAATCCGCCTGCGCTTTCAGCACCTGCGCCCGCGCTTCATCGCGCTGAGCCGGATATTGTACTTTCGACAGATCCAGCTGCGCCTGCGCCTGGTGGAGCTGAGCCGTCGCCAGCCCGAGCTGCGCCAGGGCCTGATCGCGTTGGGCCATGGCATCACGAGGATCGATAAGCACCAGCAGGTCACCCTTCTTCACCTGCTGGTTATCGTTGACGCGCAGTTCAGTGACGTAGCCCGCCACTTTCGGCGCAATGGTGACCGCATCACCGTCGGTAAACGCATCGTCCGTTGTCTCTTCATTGCGGGTGAGCAACCACCACACCAGCGCAACGACAACCATCACAATCACCACAATACCGAGGATGATAAGGGGTTTCTTGCCGGGGCGCTTGCGAGTTTGCGTCTCTTCCGTTTGCGTTTCCAGCCCGTTCTCAGGGGCGGTCGAATTTTCTGCCATAGTTCGCAACAGTCCTGTCAGTGAACGGCGTCACAGTTACGCCGTTCACTAAACTTAGGCGGTTGCTATACATTTGCCAGGATAAACTGACAAATCAGCACTATCTGACCAGGAATAATCCGTAGCCGACGAGCGCCGCCCACAGCAGCATGGGAAGGGAATAGAGATGGAAGCGCCACCAGATACGGCGGTCGTTCGCCATACGCAGCGCAATCAAATTCGCCAGCGAACCCGGCAGCAGACCGAAGCCACCTACGTTGACCGCCCAGGCCAGCAGCGTGTCCGGCGGCACATAATTGAGCAGTAAAATGGTGGCAGGCACGTTGCTGATAAACTGCGACAGACCAATGGCCGTCAGCCATAAACCTGACGGTGAAAGCTGGCTGGTGCCGGTCAGAAGGTGATGCAGTGCGGGCAGTTGAATCAGCAAATGCACATCGATAAACATGGCGATAAACACCAGCAGCAGCGTCCAGTCGACGCTCAGCACCACGCGGCGGGCGAGCACTAAAAAGCCGACGGCCACCAACGCCAGTCCCCACAGCTCCTGCTTGAGTTCCAGCGCCGTAATAAAGACAAGGTAAAAACCGAGGCAGCTCCAGACCAGTTTGGGTTGCCAGTCCGGACTTTTGGCCCCGCTGTGGTAGTTGAGCGTTTTGTTGGGAAAACAGAACCAGCACAGCACCAGCAACGTCGCCATCATTGCCAGCGCCAGCGGCGTCATCTGCCAGATAAAGGCGAGGAATGACATTCCAGAGCGGCCCCACATCAGGATATTTTGTGGGTTGCCGATCGGGGTGAGCAAAGAACCAGCGTTCACCGCCAGCGCCTCAAAAATGATCAGCCGATTGACCGGGATTTCGCACAGCTTTTTCAAACTGATAGTCAGTGGCACCACGATAAACAGCGCCACATCGTTGGTCAGGAAAGTTGAAAGCAGCGCCGCCGCCAGCACCATAAACATGGCCAGCCGCCGCTCGGTGCGAAAACGCCGTACCATGCGGCGTCCCAGCACATCAAAATAACCGCTCAGTTCCACACCCTTGGTCAGTAGCATCAAACCGCTGAGAGTAATAATGGTGTGCCAGTCAATCGCACCCGGCCAGGCGGCGGGTGCAAACGGAACGGCAAAACAGAGACCAAAACCAATAATCAGCAGCAGATGTAAGAAGCGATCGCGCAGCAACGCGCGAAAGAACGGCAGGCTCATTCAGGCGGCAACCCTTGTTGCAAGGTGAACTGACGAAAACGCTCGAGCGTTTCTTCACTGACGTGGTGTTCCATACCTTCCGCGTCACGGCGGGCTATATCCGGGCTGACGCCCAGTACCAGTAAAAAGCTTTCCACTATTTGATGACGTTCGCGGCTGGCCTGAGCGAGTTTCTCCCCTTCCGGCGTTAAAAAAACACCGCGCCAGGGAATCTGCTCAATGAGCCCAACTGTAGCCAGCCGTTTTAGCATTTTGGCGACCGTGGGTTGGGAAACTCCAAGCCGCGCTGCCATATCCACCTGGCGGGCTTCGCCCACTTCGCGGATCAAATCTGAAATCAACTCAACATAATCGTCAATCAGCTCGCGACGATGCGCTTCGCGGACCTGACGAAAACCTTCGACATGCTCTTCAACATTTACCAGCGTCACTTTTTTTATTGTTGGCTTACCTGCGCGACGATTCATTGTGCTTCCTCTGAGGTGTGACGCGATACCCGCATCATATAAGAGAAGGCACATTGTAAACCATCCGTGAACTAGCACAAAAAATTAACGTATTAGCCATAGCTATACAATATAGCCTGTGCTATATCTGTATGTAATACGTTCACCCCTTCATGGATGGTCGGGATCGAACAAGTCAGTAAGGAGGTCAATATGAACGAATTTCAGAGGTGCATGAGCGTGTTTACTCACTCCCCGTTTAAAGTACGTCTGCTGCTGCTCAATATGTTGTGCGATATGTTTTGCGGCAAGCCACAGAAAGACGAAAAGTCATCCCATTAATGCGGCGTCGCGGTACGCCGCTTCATTTTTCCGTCACAATCCCCAGTTATAATTGGTTCGCCACCCATAATTTCCACTTATTTGTTTGATTTGCAACCGACCTCCCAAAACGACACGGTAGCAGGTGTTGACCTTCTGCACGGCTAACTTTATCTTTGCGCAGCCCTGCACAAATTGCGGCTCGCAGAAGTGGACCACTCCCCCTCTCCACGCACTGTTCGGCAGGTTTTGACCCTTTCGCCAGGGTGAGCACATGGCGTTTTCGCGAAGTAATCTATGAGCATAATCCTTAAAGAATCCGTTGCCTTCCGCAGCCAGACGATCAATCCGTGGACAGGTTTCTACTTTCTCCAGTCAATGTTGATTAATTTTGCTCTTGGTTATGAATTTAGTGTGTTGTACGCCGTCGTCTTTACCTGCGCGCTTTGCGTGCTGTGGCGACATGCCCCGCGGGCGCAAAAAGTGGTCATTGGTATTACGTCACTGATTGCCGCCAGCTATTTCCCGTTTGGCCAGGCTTATGGCGCGCCGAACTTTAATACCCTGCTGGCCCTACACTCGACCAATATGGAAGAGTCGACGGAGATTCTGACCATTTTCCCGTGGTACCACTACGCCATTGGCGCGTTTATCTTTGCACTGGGGATTGTGTCACTGCGTCGCCGGGTGACTCAGCCGTCTGTCCCGTGGCTGAAATGGGATACGCTTGGCGTGGTGTTCTGCGTCGCGTCCTATTTTATCGGCCCGCTGCAAAACCACTTCCGTGGCTTTGAGTTCAAGCTGATTGATACCGGCGTTCCGGTGCTGCGCTTCGTACGCGATGTGGTGGTGAACAACTACGAAGTGGTGAAAGAACAGGAAAACATGGCGCAGCTTGCCAGCATGAAAGACACCTGGACCATCCTTGGCGTTAAGCCGAAATATCACACCTATGTGGTGGTAATTGGCGAAAGCGTGCGTCGTGACGCGGTGGGGGCATTTGGCGGCCACTGGAACAACACCCCGTTCGAAAGCCAGGCCAATGGCACCTTCTTTATGGATTACATCTCTGCCAGCGGCTCGACGCAGAAATCCCTGGGCCTGACGCTGAACCGCGTTGTGGATGATAATCCGCAGTATCAGGATAGCTTTGTCACCCTCGCCAACCGCGCGGGCTTCCAGACCTGGTGGTTCTCCAACCAGGGGCAGATCGGCGAGTATGACACCGCAATTGCCAGTATCGCTAAGCGTGCGGATGAAGTGCAGTTCCTGAAAAGCGGCGATTTCGAAGCGGATAAAAACACCCGTGATGACGATTTGCTCAAGCTGACCAACCAGGTACTGACCACTAAACGCAACCAGCCGCAGCTGATTGTGTTGCACCTGATGGGCTCACACCCTTCAACCTGCGAGCGCTCCGGCGGTAAATACAGTGAGTTCGTGCAGTCCAAAGAGACCTCGTGCTACCTCTACTCCATTACGTCAACGGATGAGCTGCTGGGTAAACTCTATTCACAGCTGGTGGCCACGAATGACAGTTTCTCGATGGTTTACTTCTCTGACCATGGTCTGACATTCAGAGAGCGCGGTAAGGATGTGCAGTATCTGGCGCACGACGACCTGTTTAAACAAAACTTCCAGGTGCCGTTTATGGTGCTGTCGAGCGATGACACTAAGCATCGGGAGATTAAAGCGCGCCGTTCAGCGAACGATTTCCTGAGCTTCTTCTCGCAGTGGACGGGGATTACCACCAAAGAGATTCAAAATGCGTACCCGTTCATGTCCGAGCAAAAGGCCGGGCAAGTCTACATTACCAACTTTAAGTTACAGAAAATTGACTACAACCGCCTGGCGACAGATATTTTCGATACCCGCCGCTAACCGGTTTTCTGGATAACAGGTAAAAAAAACCCGCCCCTTGAGGCGGATTTTTTATTGCTAGCCGAATTAGAAACGGTAGCCGACACCTGCGATCCAGGTGCCAACGTCAACGCTACGAATGCGAGACTGCTCGTAGGAGAAGTCCAGAGCAACGTTTTCGATCGGGTTGAACTGCAGACCTGCGCCGTAGGAGAAGCCGTAGTCGCTGGTGTCTGCGGTTTTAGCCACATCAACAGTCTGCTGGAATTTACCGTAGCCAACACCCACAACACCGTAGATGCTTGCCCAGTCGTTCAGACGGTAAGCCGGACCTGCAGTGATGCCATAGTACTGGCCTTTGTTGTAAGCGCCATCTTCAGTACGATCTTTTTCAGTGTACGTGAAGGAACCGATAACACCCAGCGGGCTGTTGTCCTGCTCGTAGCGATATTTCAAGTTGAAACCGCTTGCTTTGTTCGCCACGCCCTGCGCATCGCTCTGAGCATAACCACCGGTAACGGTAGAAGTTGCAGCAGAAGCAGAACCTACGGATACGGCCAGTACAGCGGCCAGTGCTGAAAGACATGCAATTTTTTTCATAACCACCTCAAATGTGCTTCAAGTAAATCCTAAGTTTTAAATATATCAAAAATTGTTAAGAAACTCTTTGGGCTAAACGATGTCTAAAGAGACCTTTCATGTAACAGAACATTTCACCTGCTTACTAACTCTTTCATTAAACGGTCGTTTTTCCACACAACATACCATTATGAAGGTTCACTCCCGGTATGTTCATCCAGATTATTCCTAATCAGACAGGTTAATTAACCATCAGATGTCATCTATTTTACGCATATTTCGCCGCTGTTTTTCAACAAAGTCTCAACCAGCCGGGGCTAATTCAAGTAGACTGCAAGTTTTACTTTGATTGACATAATTTGACGGGAGAAAGGATGCCTGGGTCGTCTCGTAAAGTGCCGGTGTGGTTATCGGTTGTGGTGTTGCTGGTTGCGATGTGCTCTATCCAGGGCGGGGCATCACTGGCGAAATCGTTATTCCCCATCGTGGGGGCACCCGGTATGACGGCGCTGCGTCTAGCGCTGGGCACGTTGATTCTGGTGGTGGTTTTTAAGCCCTGGCGTCTGCGTTTTACTCGCGAACAGCGCCTGCCGCTGCTGGCGTATGGTTTGTCGCTTGGTGCGATGAACTATATGTTTTATCTCTCGATCCAGACGATACCGCTGGGTATAGCGGTGGCACTGGAATTCGTCGGCCCCCTTTCCGTTGCGCTTTTTGGATCCCGTCGCGCCATTGATTTTGTGTGGGTTATTCTGGCCGTTATTGGCCTGTGGTATTTATTACCGCTCGGTGACAATGTTTCCCATGTGGATTTAACCGGTGCGGCATATGCACTGGGCGCAGGTGCATGCTGGGCGGTTTATATTATTTCAGGCCATAAGGCCGGGGAAGAACATGGCCCGGCAACGGTAGCACTGGGTTCGTTAATAGCCGCGCTGGTTTTTGTCCCTTTAGGAACAATCCAGTCCGGCGGATTATTATGGCAGTGGTCTGTACTGCCGCTGGGTATCGCCGTCGCCATATTATCCACCGCCCTGCCCTACTCACTGGAAATGATTGCGCTTACCCGGTTGCCTACACGTACCTTTGGCACGCTGATGAGTATGGAGCCTGCGCTGGCGGCGGTGTCCGGTATGATCTTCTTAAGTGAAACGCTGATGCTTCAACAAATTGCCGCCTTAATGTGCATCGTGGTGGCCTCGATAGGCTCAACCATGACGTTACGCCGGGAAGTGAAAATTGAGAAAATTGATATAGGATAATAATTATTATTCAGTATGATTTACACGCCATGCTGAATAATCATCAATGTCAATAGCACATACCTTAATGCTATAAATACTCACACTTCAGCATATATACTTACACTCACATTCCTCTGTCTTATTAATTTCTTACGCTACACGTACACTTTGAAATAATTATTATTCTCGCCGTTTTCAGTGATTGTTATTTTCTTGTTTGTCGTTACTATTGAACCGATAGGTATATTCGAAACATCAGTCAAAAATCAGGTGCTATACTTAGTTCCAGTAATTACCTGGGACACAAACATCAAGAGGATATGAGATTATGAGTACCGCTAAACTGGTTAAAACGAAAGCGTCTAATCTGCTTTATACCCGCAACGATGTATCAGACAGCGACAAAAAAGCGACGATCGAGTTGCTCAATCGCCAGGTGATCCAGCTCATTGACCTGTCACTGATTACTAAACAGGCCCACTGGAATATGCGCGGTGCTAACTTCATCGCCGTCCACGAGATGCTCGACGGCTTCCGTACCGCACTGATCGATCACCTGGATACCATGGCAGAACGTGCCGTGCAATTGGGTGGTGTTGCACTGGGCACCACGCAGGTCATCAACAGCAAAACCGCGTTGAAAAGCTACCCGCTGGATATCCACAGCGTACAGGATCACCTGAAAGAACTGGCTGACCGTTATGCCATCGTGGCGAACGATGTACGTAAAGCCATCGGCGAAGCAAAAGATGAAGACACCGCAGATATCTTCACCGCCGCTTCCCGCGACCTGGATAAATTCCTGTGGTTTATCGAGTCCAACATCGAATAATCCTGACGTACTGATATAAGTACCTAAGATGACCCCTTTGCCACCCGGCAAAGGGGTTTGCACATTTATGGTGCATTACTTTTCTGTTTTCCGCCTGAAACCCCACCAGCGCGTTATCATCACGTCACAAAACCGTTAAGAAAAGATTGTTTAATGGCGTTTTCTTGCGCTAAATAACACCGTTCTCTGTGCAAAAGATCTTCACGCACCAATATGAAGCCCTAAAGTGGTGCATCACACCTGTCGCGCTTCGTTTATTGTGTAAATCCAGAAGATCGCCTCTTTACAAAACAACAGGTTGTAAACCTGGCATGATTTTTTCATACTGCGTACGTTCTCGCAGGGGATCGCCCCGTGGATATAAAAGGAAAAACTATGAAGTCTGTATTCAAACTTTCCCTGGCTACACTCGCTCTCGCTTTTGCTGTTTCTTCCCAGGCTGCAAACAAACTGGTTGTCGCGACCGACACCGCGTTCGTTCCGTTCGAATTCAAGCAGGGTGACAAGTACGTCGGTTTCGACGTTGATCTGTGGGCCGCTATCGCGAAAGAACTGAAACTGGATTACGACCTGAAACCGATGGATTTCAGCGGCATCATCCCGGCTCTGCAAACTAAAAACGTTGACCTGGCGCTGGCCGGTATCACCATCACCGAAGAACGTAAAAAAGCAGTTGAATTCTCCGATGGCTACTACAAAAGCGGCCTGATAGTGATGGTTAAAGCCAACAACAACGACGTGAAAAGCGTCAAAGATCTCGACGGCAAAGTGGTTGCAGTGAAGAGCGGCACCGGTTCTGTTGATTACGCGAAAGCGAACATCAAAACCAAAGACCTGCGTCAGTTCCCGAACATCGACAACGCATATATGGAACTGGGCACCAACCGTGCTGACGCTGTTCTGCACGATACCCCGAACATCCTGTACTTCATCAAAACCGCTGGCAATGGCCAGTTCAAAGCGGTAGGTGATTCACTGGAAGCACAGCAGTACGGTATCGCATTCCCGAAAGGTAGCGATGAGCTGCGCGAAAAAGTGAACGGCGCACTGAAAACGCTGCGCGATAACGGTACTTACAACGAAATCTATAAAAAATGGTTCGGTACCGAGCCTAAATAATAATTTGTTCTGTACGGTAGAATCGCCCGCAAGCGCTAAGCTTACCGGGACTACGTAAGCAGACTTATAACCCGTAGGCCGGGAAACCGGCACTATGGGTGTTTGTACATTTCCACCACGGTTTACAGGAATTCATCATGCAGTTTGACTGGAGTGCCATCTGGCCTGCCATTCCGCTTCTGATTGAAGGCGCAAAAATGACGCTTTGGATCTCGGTCCTCGGCTTAGTTGGCGGCCTGATTATTGGACTGGCGGCAGGTTTCGCACGCACCTTTGGCGGCTGGATCGCCAACCACATCGCACTCGTTTTCATTGAGATTATTCGCGGTACCCCGATCGTTGTTCAGGTGATGTTTATCTACTTCGCCCTGCCAATGGCATTCAACGATTTGCGTATCGACCCCTTTAGCGCCGCCGTTGTCACCATCATGATTAACTCGGGCGCTTACATCGCAGAAATCACCCGCGGTGCGGTGCTGTCCATTCACAAAGGTTTTCGTGAAGCGGGCCTGGCACTGGGGCTGTCTAAGGGCGAAACCATCCGCCACGTTATCCTGCCACTGGCGCTGCGTCGTATGCTGCCACCGCTGGGTAACCAATGGATCATCAGCATCAAAGACACCTCTCTGTTTATTGTTATCGGCGTCGCCGAACTGACCCGTCAGGGCCAGGAGATCATCGCCGGCAACTTCCGCGCTCTGGAAATCTGGAGCGCCGTTGCCGTTGTCTATCTGATCATTACTCTGGTACTGAGCTTTATTCTGCGTCGTCTTGAAAGAAGGATGAAAATCCTGTGATTGAATTTAAAAACGTCTCCAAGCACTTTGGTCAAACCCAGGTGCTGCATAACATCGACCTGAACATTACTCAGGGCGAAGTCGTGGTCATTATTGGGCCATCGGGATCCGGTAAATCCACCCTGCTGCGCTGCATCAACAAGCTGGAAGAGATTACCGCCGGCGAGTTGATTGTTGATGGCCTGAAAGTGAACGACCCGAAAGTGGACGAGCGCCTGATTCGCCAGGAAGCAGGTATGGTGTTCCAGCAGTTCTATCTGTTCCCACATCTGACCGCGCTGGAAAACGTCATGTTTGGTCCGCTGCGCGTACGCGGGGCGAAAAAGGACGAAGCCGAGAAACTGGCAAAAGAGCTGCTGGCAAAAGTGGGCCTCGCTGAGCGTGCGCATCACTACCCGTCAGAGTTGTCCGGCGGCCAGCAGCAGCGTGTGGCTATCGCCCGCGCGCTGGCGGTAAAACCGAAGATGATGCTGTTTGATGAGCCGACCTCCGCGCTTGACCCCGAACTGCGCCATGAAGTGCTGAAAGTGATGCAGGACCTGGCCGAAGAAGGGATGACGATGGTTATCGTGACGCACGAAATCGGCTTTGCCGAGAAAGTCGCCTCTCGTCTGATCTTCATCGATAAAGGTCGCATTGCCGAAGACGGCAACCCGCAGACGCTTATCGAGAACCCGCCGAGCCCGCGCTTGCAGGAATTCTTGCAGCACGTCTCCTGAGTGTTCACTGCCCTCTTCCCGCCCGGGAAGAGGGTGATTCGCCTCCCCCCTGGATTTATCTCAATTCCTTCGACGCGTTCCCCGGCATCTATACTTATCTTTTTGCTGCACTTTCTCACCGGAGGAGTCTATGCCGTGGATCCTGTTACTCATCAGTCTGTTTTGCCTGCCCACTCAGGCGGCAGGTATTCCCGGCGTGACAACCGGCACCACGGCCTCAGCGCCCGCCGCAGAGACACCCGCACCAGACGTTGAGCAGAAGAAAGCCGCCTACGCTGCGCTGGCTGATGTGCTGGATAATCAGCAATCGCGCCAGGAGCTGATTGACCAATTACGCAAAGTGGCCGCTACGCCGCCACAAGAGCAGGTTCCCACCATCACGCCGCCGCAGATCGTCGAGCAAAAAACGGTGCTGGAGAACGTGACGGATGTGAGCAGCCGCTACGGTGAACAGTTCGCCTCGCGCTTTGCCCAGCTTTACCGCAACATTACCGGCTCCCCCCATAAAGCGTTTAATCCAGACACATTCACCAACGCGGCGACCTATTTCTTGCTGCTGGCCGTACTGGTGTTTGCTTTCTGGTTTTTAGTACGCTTTAGCGTGATGCCGCTGTACCGCAAGATGGGGTACTGGGGGCGCAATAAAAACCGCGAGCGTAATAACTGGCTGCAGCTTCCGGCGATGATTATCGGCGCCTTTATCATCGATCTGCTGTTACTGGCGCTGACGCTGTTTGTCGGCCAGGTGCTGAGCGCCAATCTGAATAACGGAAATCGGACCATCGCCTTTCAACAAAGCCTGTTTTTGAATGCCTTCGCGCTGATTGAGTTCTTCAAAGCCATCCTGCGGCTGATTTTCTGCCCGCGTATTCCGGAGCTGCGTCCGTTCCGTATTGAGAATAATACCGCCCGCTACTGGCACCTGCGTCTCAGCGCCCTGAGCAGCCTGATAGGCTACGGTTTGCTGGTCGCCGTGCCGATTATCTCCAATCAGGTGAACGTACAGGTGGGCGCGCTGGCAAACGTCACCATCATGCTCTGTATTACCGTCTGGGCGCTGTACCTGATTTTTCGCAACAAGCGTGATATCCAGCACAACCTGATTCATCTTGCGGACCATTCGCTGGCCTTCTTTAGCCTGTTTATCCGGGCCTTCGCGCTTATCTGGCACTGGCTTGCCAGCGCCTATTTCATCGTGCTGTTCTTCTTCTCGCTGTTTGATCCCGGCAACAGCCTGAAATTTATGATGAGCGCAACGGTCAGCAGCCTGGCAATTCTGAGTATCGCGGCCTTCCTTTCCGGCATGCTGTCGCGCTGGATCAATAAGACCATCACCCTCTCGCCGCAAGTGCAGCGCAACTACCCAGAGCTGCAAAAGCGGCTCAACGGCTGGCTTTCCGCATCGATGAAGGCGGCGCGCATCCTCATTGTTTGCGCCACCGTGCTGCTGTTGCTCAACGCCTGGGGTCTGTTCGATTTCTGGTACTGGCTGACCTATGGCGCAGGAGAAAAAACGGTGGATATCATTATTCGCATCGCGCTGATTCTGTTCTTCTCCGCCGTGGGCTGGACGGTGCTGGCGAGCATTATCGAAAACCGCCTCGCCTCAGATATTCACGGCAGGCCGCTTCCCAGCGCGCGCACCCGCACGTTGTTAACCCTGTTTCGCAACGCACTGGCGGTGGTGATCAGTACCATCACGGTGATGATTGTGCTCTCGGAGATTGGCGTCAATATCGCCCCGCTGCTGGCCGGGGCCGGTGCGCTGGGGCTGGCGATTTCATTCGGTTCACAAACCCTGGTGAAAGATATTATTACCGGCATCTTTATTCAGTTTGAGAATGGCATGAATACCGGCGACCTGGTGACCATTGGCCCGCTCACCGGTACGGTTGAACGCATGTCGATCCGTTCCGTTGGCGTGCGCCAGGATACCGGGGCGTACCATATTATTCCGTGGTCATCGATCACCACCTTTGCCAACTTCGTACGCGGGATTGGATCGGTGGTGGCCAACTATGATGTGGATCGCCACGAAAACACGGAAAAAGCGAATCAGGCGTTGAAAGATGCGGTCGCGGAACTGATGGAAATGGAAGATATTCGCGGACTGATTATTGGTGAGCCGACCTTTGCCGGGCTGGTCGGGTTGACCAATACCGCGTTTACGCTGCGGGTCACCTGCACCACGCTGCCGCTCAAACAATGGACGGTCCGCTTTGCGCTGGACAGCATGGTGAAAAAACACTTCGATCTAGCCGATGTACGCGCACCGGTACAGACGTACCAGGTACTGCCCATGCCGGGCAGTACACCTGCGCCACAGGGGATTAGCGCGCAGCAGCCGCCTGTTGAGCCTGCGCCTTAAAACGGGTTTGCGCCCAGCGCTTACGCTGGGCCTCATCGTGGAATGTCCAGGCGATAAAGCGGCTTTGTTTTTGCCCCTGGGCCATCTCTTTTTTCACCACGTTAACGGCACCGGCCTGAGTCAGGGCACGATACAGCGGCGGTAAATTATCGCCACGGGAGACCAGCGAGCTAAACCACTGCACCTGACGTGCGAACTGTTTGCTCTCATCAATCATCTTACTGATAAACGCCACTTCCCCGCCTTCGCACCAGAGCTCCTGCTGCTGACCGCCGAAGTTGAGTGCTGCATCGCTACCCAGCCCCAGATTGCGGCGCTTACGATCGCTGCCCGCCTGCGCGGCCTGAGCGCTGTCGTGGAAAGGTGGGTTACAGAGCGTGGCATCATACTGCTCATTTTTATGGATGATGCCCGCCAGAATCGCCGCCGGATCTTTCTGACGACGTAAACGCACCGAACGGCTGAGACCTGGGTTGGCATTGATGATCGCCTGTGCGCTGGCAAACGCGGCGTTATCCACTTCGCTGCCGGTAAAACGCCAGCCATATTCATATGCGCCAATCAGTGGGTAGATACAATTTGCCCCGATGCCGATATCCAGCACGCTGGCCTGCGTTGGCACAATACCGTCGGTGTTCTGCGCCAGTAAATCGGCAAGATGGTGAATATAGTCAGCGCGGCCAGGCACCGGCGGGCAGAGAAAGCCCGGCGGAATATCCCACTCTTTTACACCATAAAAGTGTGCCAGCAGCGCTTTATTCAGCGCCTTCACCGCCAGGGGATCGGCAAAATTAACCGTCGGCTCACCCGCCGGACTGGTAATGATAAATTCGCGCAATAACGGCGTCGCGACGCAAAGGGCGTCGAGATCGTAGCGGCTGTGATGGCGGTTACGCGGATGCAACCCCGGCTTCTGGTCTTTCATGGCATTCTCCTGTTGGCAGCGGCGTAAGATACCCGTTGACGGCGGCAGGGTAAATAAGTGAGGCTAAAGAAACTCGCTTCCCACAGGGACTCGCAATGTATTTTTACGAACCGTCTCAAGGCCATGGCCTGCCCCACGACCCGCTCAACGCCATTATCGGCCCACGCCCCATCGGCTGGATTGCCTCGCTGGATGGCGAAGGGCGACAGAATCTCGCACCGTACAGCTTCTTTAACTGTTTCAACTACCGCCCGCCTATTATCGGCTTTGCCAGCAGCGGCTGGAAAGACAGCGTACGTAATATTTGTGAGATCAAAGAGTTTGTCTGGAATCTGACGACCCGCGAACTGGCGGAGCGAATGAACGAAACGTCCGCGTCAATTCCACACGGGGAAGATGAGTTCGGGCGTGCCGGGCTGACCCCGGTGGCAAGCCGTCTGGTGAAAGCCCCGCGCGTGGCCGAAAGCCCGGTGAATTTTGAATGCCGCCTGTCGCAATGCATTCAGCTCACCACCGCAGAAGGCGCACCGGTGAATAGCTGGCTGGTTCTGGGTGAAGTGGTGGCCATTCATATTGATGAGTCGCTGCTGGAAGACGGTATCTATCAGACGGCGAAGGCGCAGCCGGTTCTACGTGCGGGTGGCCCGACCGCCTATTACACGGTGACCGAAGCGCAGCGTTTTGATATGCGCCGTCCTGACGATCGCTAAGTTATATATATATGAGTCAGGTGGACAATGTTCCGTTCACCAAACCTCCTGTGTCAGATATAACATTTGCGCAAGTGAACGGAATATGTCCACTGAACGGCGGATTCCTGCACATTTAATGCAGCCACTTATTGAAATGGTGAATATTTGCGCAAATATTGTATTACTACGTCTGTAATCACGGGGGAGAAAACACCATAGCATCAGGCTGGGCAAATGACGGTGCGGTACAGGATCAAATCGACAGCACCATTGAAGATGCGGTTGCACGTGCCCGTAGCGACCTGCCAACCGGGGAAAGTTTGACGGAGTGTGCAGAGTGCGGAGAACCGATTCCCGAAGCGCGGCGTAAAGCAATACCAGGGGTACGTTTTTGTGTGCAATGCCAACAGAGTAAAGATTTACAGAGCCATACATATGCAGGATATAATCGCAGAGGATCTAAAGATAGCCAGCTTCGTTGACTGTTCTTTACCGTTCAAATCAGCGCAAGCGGTTGCTTTATTGCGCACAAAATTTCGCAGATAAAGTAGCATTCTGTGCCGAAAAATTGCCTCGCACCGGCCGCAACGGCAAAATGCATAATTCGCATAAATAAATCACAACAAATTCATTAACTTGATGATTGTTCAATTTTTTAGAACAAGGTCGTCAATTCTTCTAGATTTTCTCTCTCGCAAAAAACCGTGATACTTATCACATCGACGGAACAACGTCACCTTAACAGAATAACCTGCGAGATAATGACCATGAAAACCATCAAATATGCTGTAGCTGCTATCGCTCTTTCTACCCTCTCTTTCGGTGCTTTCGCGGCACAGGCAATTAGCCCATCTCAGGCACAGAGCATGAATAAAGTCGGTGTGGTTTCTGCGGAAGGCGCGACCACGCTGGACGGCCTGGAAGCACAGTTGGCTGAGAAAGCAGCAGCCGCTGGCGCAACGGGTTACAGCATCACTTCTGCAAACAGCAATAACAAACTGAGCGGTACTGCGGTTATCTACAAATAAGAATGTCTTACCCCGTCGGCGACCCTCCGGCGGGCACTGCTCCAACCCTCATTGACCCTGTTGTTGTTACCTTTTTTGGCCCGTCCAGTGATGAGACGGGCTTTTTTTCGCCTTCAAATCACTTAAAAGCTCTCATCAATACGGGCTAATGCACTCTCAAGCGTCGCCGATTCACCGGTTGCCACCAGACAGCACGCCATCTCGATTTTTAACGACTGAGGAATCGGTTCGCTACCGGCAAGGCAGCGTTCAATCCATTTGGCGGTGGTTTCCGCATCTTTCGCCGCGGGCAGCACGACATCCATCGGTTCATCCTGACGTTCATAAATCACGCGGGCACCCTGGGCATCAATCAGATTGATTTGCGGGCAGCGCTGCGGGTTGGCATAAACCTCCCCCTCCGTCCCGTGCATCAGCAAGCCGCGCCCGCCGATATCGCTAAAGAATTTTCCCACCCGCGTGACATATTCCGGATGCGAGACGCTGGAGAGTCGCAGCGCGGCGTCTTTCTCAAACGGCGTCGCCAGTTTCGCCAGCGTATGGGCGCTGTTACGCACGCCCATTATCCAGCGCAGCGCCAGCTGTTTTTCCAGCGGCGGGCACAGCGCGATCACCGGAATATAGACTGGCTGATGTCCGTCGAGCCGCGCCTGGGCCTGACCGGCATGGTGGGTTGCTTCAATGCCCAGCAGCGTGAAAATGGTTTCGCTGACCACTCGCGTCGGATCTTCGCTAACGCCGTGGACCACCACCGGGAAACCCAGTTTATGCAACAGAATGGCTAACAGCGGCGTCAGGTTTGCCTGCTTACGCGCCCCGTTGTAACTGGGGATGACAATCGGCATCGGCTTCGCCGCCGGCGGCGTCAGGCGCATGGTACGTTGCTGCATCGCTTCGTAAAAACCGAGCATTTCCGCTTCGCCTTCGCCTTTAATACGCAGGGCTATCAGGATGCCCCCCAATTCAAGATCGGGCACATCGCCGTTTAACATCTGGGCATAAAGCCCCCGGGCGGTGTAAAAATCCAGATCGCGGGCATGATTTTTCCCCCGGCCAATCTCTTTAATGATTTTGCGGTAATCCATCAAAACTCCTTACAGGCTCACAATGTCAGCGGCGCTTACGGCGGCTTTGTTTCGGTTTTGTCACTATAACGTCTGGTATATCCGGTTGGGAAATAGGAAAAACCGGCAGCGCGTCGAGCAGGCGCTTACCGTAACTTTTGCTGAGCAGGCGGTTATCATAAATCACCACTTCGCCGTGGCAGCTGTGGCTACGAATTAAACGCCCCACCTGCTGAATCAGCGTAAAAGAGGCGCTGGGCAGACTTTGCACCTCGAAAGGATAGCGATTGAGGCTTTTAAGCCATTCACCCTCGGTAATCACCACCGGGCTGTCGATAGGCGGGAAGGCGATTTTATGGATATGCACCTGCGTCAGGTAGTCGCCTTTTAAATCAAGCCCTTCGGCAAAGGACTGCAACCCTACCAGCACGCTGCGCTCGCCGCCGTCGATACGCTTGCGGTGCAATTCCACCAGGCGGTAGCGCGGCTGGTCGCCCTGCACCAGCAACAACAGGCGCAGGTCGGTAACGTAGGTTAAAAAGAGTTGCATTGCCCGTTGGCTGGCGAACAAGATCAGCATCCCCTGGTGAGCTTTGCTTTCCACCTGTTCGCGGAAAAAAGCCGCCATCTCGGCGAGATGTTCCGCCTCGTTATCAACCAGCGGCGCATAGCGCATTTGCGGAATGACGATTTTGCCCTGCTCAACGTGATTAAACGGTGAATCCAGGGTGACAAAGCGATCCCCGGCTTTCTCTTTCAGGCCGCTCATCTCCTGCAGACGCGAAAAACTGTTCAACGAGCGCAGGGTAGCAGAGGTGACAACAATATGCGGGACGCTGCGCCACAGCAGTTTTTCCAGCTGATCGCTGACACGAATACCGACGCAGTGGAAGTACATATGCAACTGCCCGTCGCGTACTTCCCGGGTCGCCCATTTCGTGACCGGTGCGCCAGAGGCCTGCGCCATCGATGCCAGCCGCCAGAGTTTACTCTGGGATTCGAACATCCCCAGCGCCCGGTTCATCTGTAGCAGAACCCGGTGCAGACGCACAATGTCGTGGCTGCCGGTTTTCTC
Source organism: Phytobacter sp. V69 (assembly GCF_965644215.1). NCBI lineage: Bacteria > Pseudomonadati > Pseudomonadota > Gammaproteobacteria > Enterobacterales > Enterobacteriaceae > Phytobacter > Phytobacter sp. V69. Next base: position 5,255 of record NZ_CBFFRL010000017.1, on the reverse strand, counting down.
GCTCAAATCATTGAGAAACAGATCCGCCAGCCCGCGCAGCATATCGGTGAGCTTAGCCAGCCGCTGGCAAATCACCATCACTTCCTCGGGCAACTCCCCCATCGCAAACCGGTGTTCCGCTTCCTGGCCTGCGGGGAGATAGAGATTGAGGATGTTGTTGAGCGAGGCAATCAGTTCGTACAGCTCTTCACAGTGGGCATTAAAACGCTCCGGATTCGCCAGCGGTGGCGTGGTTTTCGGGCGGAACTGCTCGAGACAGGTCGCGACCAGTTTGCTGAATAAATCGAGCTGCAGGCGAAACCAGGGGGCGGTGATCTCGGCACTCATCTCCAGTGCATCACGTGCCACATCCGGCAAATGATGGCCTTCATCCAGCACCAGCAGCAGGTTTTTCGGTTCCGGCAGCACAGCTTCGCTTTCCATCGCTGCCATCACCAGCGCGTGGTTAGCCACCACCACTTCGGCTTCCTGGATTTCACGTCGGGCCACGAAGAAGGGGCATTCACGATAGTAATGGCAATTACGATTGAGGCAGCTGGCCTTGTCGGTACTGAGCCGCTGCCAGAGCGAGTCTTCGATAGTCTGATCCGTATGATCGCGTAAGCCGTCCCACTTGTAGCTGTCGAGATCGGCTTTCAGCTTCGCACAACGCTTCTGCTCTTCTTGATTATTCGGGGTTAACTCGTCATCCAGAAAGGCCAGCAAATCCTGCTGTGACGGTTCGGTACTTGCCAGCGCATTCAGGTTACGCGGGCAAACGTAGCGCCCGCGACCAAAAGCGGCGGTAAAGCGTAAGTCGGGGATGATTTTGCGTAACAGTGGCAAATCTTTGCTGAAAATCTGATCCTGCAAAGCGACATTGGCGGTACTGACCACCAGCGTTTTTTGTTCTTCACGGGCGATGGCAATGCCGGGAATAAGGTATGACAGCGTCTTACCGACGCCAGTCGGCGCTTCAATCGCCAGATGCCGCCCCTCTTCCCCGGCGAGCGTTTTCGCCACATCGGCAATCATCTGCCGCTGCGGTGCGCGAGGAATAAAGTCCGGAATCTGTTGTTGTAACGCCTTATACCAGGCGGCAATTTGCGCTTTTAGCGCAGCGGTGAGGGCCATCGATAAACCTGAAATACTGTATAAACAGCCACTATTGTGGCATTTTTCGCGTTTCAGGGGTAACGCTTTTTCCCATTCTGGAAAGTGGCTCGAGAAAAAAGGAGCCCGCAGGCTCCCGTTGGCTTATTTCAATTCCGGCCAGAAGTCTCGGTTAGCCTCAATTAGGGCATCGAGCACTTTGCGCGCTTTTTTGGCATCGATAATCGTCCGGTTTAACGTCAGTGCCTGCAACGCTTTGGTATATGAGCCTTCAAACCAGGCTTCCACCGTCAGGCGCTCGTAGGCAAACTGTTGTTCGATCATCCCTTTATAGAAGGTCGGGATTTTACCTACACCATACGGACGTGGGCCGTTGCTGCCCACTTCCGCCGTCAGCTCAACCATCACATCATCGTCGAGATTTTCGACCAGACCGTTGTTCGGCACCATGACGATGAATTTCTTTTTCAGGTTGAATGCGATGGCCTCGGCCAGCTCAACGATCATGTCGCCGTGGGCGTCATTATGCACAACGTGCACATTGCGCGTTGTTCCTTCGGCCACCGCCGTGCGGCATTCATCGAATACTCGCTTTTCACGACCGTTGATCACTTCGTTGGCGCGGGTGAAGTTCGGGTCGAGTTTAGAGAACTTATACTCCGGGTAGAGGTAGTACTGCAGATAGGTGTTCGGCAGATAATCCGGGAAATCGCGCAGCATATCCGCCACCGCCGCGTAGGTATCAAGCCAGGACTGGTCGCGCTGCTCGGCATCTGCCGGGATAAAACCATTCTTCGCAATATAGGCCTTCAGCTCGGGCGCCAGATCGTGGCCGTTTTCATCGTACAGATGAGTGAACCAGCCAAAGTGATTAAGACCAAAATAGACCGGGTCGAAGGTTGCCGGGTCGCGCTTTAACAGACGACCATAGGAGCGCAGCAGGTTCACCGGCTGATCGCAGATATTCAGAATGCGATCATCATCCGGGAAACGCTTGTTGAGCGCATCGGCCACAATCGCCGCCGGGTTGGTGTAGTTAAGGATCCAGGCGCGCGGAGAACGGGCGCGGACTTTTTCCACCAGTGCAATCATGTCGCGAATCGAGCGCATGCCGTAGGCAAATCCACCTGCACCACAGGTTTCCTGGCCAATCACGCCAAGGCTCAGCGGGATTTTTTCATCTTTCTCACGCATGGCGTAACCGCCAGTGCGCATCTGACAGAAGATAAAATCCATATCAGTGAAGGCGACGTTTTCATCACCGGTATAAATAAATTCCAGATCCAGGTACTCTTCGCGGAACAGCACTTTGGCATATTCACCGATGACCGCCTGACGTTCTTCATTCACATCGAACATCACCAGTTTCTTTAGCGGCAGACGCGTTTTCAGTTTACATAACGCTTTTAATAAGCCCGGCGTCCACGTGGAACCACCCCCAACTAATACAATATTAAAAGAAGTTTTCATATCATCCGTTCTCTTATTGCGTCTGTTGAACAAGTAAATTTTGTTTCACGGCGCTGGCGATACTTTCCACCTGCGGACCGTAAATAACCTGAATATCGGTGTCGGTAGCGCGAATAAATCCGTTCGCCCCACTTTGTTTAAGAATGACCTCGTCGACTTTGTGCATATCTTTAATTTTCACGCGCAGACGGGTGAAGCAGCAGTCCACATTCTGGATATTTTCTTTGCCGCCCAGGCCCGCGATAATCTTTGCCGTCGCGGCATCGCCTTCCAAAAGTTGTCCGCTATGTTGATGCGCCACTTCGTCTTCTTCACGGCCCGGTGTTCTGGCATTCGTGCGCAGAATTATCCATTTGAAGGCGAAGTAATAAACGGGTGCCCAAATACATCCCAGCAGCAAATCAAACCACCAGTGTGTCTTAGCCCCACCCAGCACGCCAAAGACAATAAAATCAATAAAGCCACCCTGAATATTGCCGATCATTACCTGCAAAAGCTGGGCGCAGGCAAAGGAAAGGCCGGTCATCACCGCATGGAACAAGAACAACAGCGGTGAGACAAAAATAAAGCTGAATTCGAGTGGTTCGGTGATACCCGTGGTGAACGAGGCCAACGTCCCGGCCATCATTAGCGCTTTCACCCGCTGCTTGTGCTCCGGCTTCGCACAGCGGTAAATCGCCAGCGCCGCCGCGGGCAAACCGAACATCATCACCGGAATTTTCCCCTGAGCGAGGAAGCGGGTGGCTTCACGCACCACGTCATCAGCCAGCGCACCGGGATGAGCCAGCGCGTAGTTGAAGATAGAGAGCGCGCCAATCACGCTTTCATTGTCCACATGCACCATGCCGCCCACCGGGGTGAAACGGACGGTTTCGTTGAGGATATGGTGTAAACCGGTAGGGATCAGAATGCGTTCGGTAAAGGCATAGATAAAGGTACCGAAGGGCCCCGATTCACCAATAAACTGACCGAGATGGATAATTGCACTGGCAATTACCGGCCAGATCAATGACATTAATACGCCGACAATCGGCAGGACGATGACGGTAATAATAGGAACAAAGCGACGGCCACCAAAATAGGCGATGGCCGCCGGGAGTTTAATCGTATAAAACCGGTTATGCAGAATCACCGTGACCAGGCCAGCAATAACCCCGCCCAGCACACTCATCTGATAAGAAAAAATCCCTAAGGTGTTGGCAAATTCAGCGGAATACATCACTGCATCGGTCTGGCTATAACCTTTTTCGACTAATGCCGCCACCGAGGTGGTTTGCGGTGTTAAACCTTGCGCCAGTAAGCTGTAATTCACGCCGACATGAAAAGTAATAAACCCGATGACAGCGGCGAGTGCCGCCGTCGGTTTTTCATCTCGCGCCAGACCGATAGCGGCAGCAATCGCAAAAAGTAACGGTAAATTACCAAATAACGCCCCGGCGACTTTGCGGATAAAACCGATAATCTGCTGCATCACTTCGGCATGAATAACGCTCTCACCGACAATAGCCGGGTTTTGCAGTGCGGCAGCAAGTCCCAAAAATATCCCCGCTGCGGCAATCACGGAAATCGGCATCATTAACGCCTTTCCTAAATCCTGTAGAAACTCACCCGGTCGACTCATTGTTATTTTCCTTTAGGGCACTGGCTGAACATGGGACAGAGTATAGCCAGGATAAATGTATAGTTGTCTAGCCCACTAAATTTAAAACGCGGTCGCGATCACAAAGTTCACGCTTTCATCAGATCAGGGACGTGCGGCGGTCAGGGTGAAACGATAGTGCTGCTGGTTGTAGTAGATCTCGGAGATCTCAAAAGGAATATCGCCGCGCAGGAAGGCTATCGACGTGGCGTGAAGGACCGGTTCATCACGGTTGATCCCCAGCATATCGCGCACCTGCTGCGAGGGGAGTTCAGCGCGGATCTCTTTTTCCGAGCGCTCAACGGTAAAGCCTTTGCGGCTGATATAGGCATATTTGGAGCGGTTCAGATCCGCGTCGCTCAGATCGTCGAACGGGTCGCTGATCATCCAGGACTGCTCGAAGACAAACGGAATATCCCCCACCAGACGCAGACGCTGCATAAACCACACATCACTGCCGGGGGTAAGACGCAGCTTATCGGCAATGTCCTGGGAGGCGGCCTGGCGATAAAGACAAATCAGGCGGTTGACTACCGGCTCATTCAGTCCCAGCGTCGCCTCGCTGGAGGAGAGATGCCTGTCGAGCGGCAGAGAAATACGCACGTTTTTGCCCGATTGCACAACGAATGTCCCCTGCCCCCGTCGGCGTTCCACCTTGCCCTGGCGGACCAGGTAATCCACTGCCTTACGCGCCGTCATACGGGAGATGGCAAACTGCTGGCAAAGTTCGTTTTCAGAGGGAATGACGTCACCAGGCCTGAGCGAACCGGCGGCAATCTGGCCGGTAAGGTATTGTTCAAGCTGTAAATAGACTGGCACGGTGGAATGTTTATCGATCATTGGCGCAACTCCCTCTTTCATCCAGGTATGGTAGCGACAGCAACGCAAAGTGACAATGTTTGTCATTCGCCGACCAGGTTTCAGCTGAAAAATGGGTTTTCGCAAACCAGATCACAATTTGGCATACGAATTTACTTGATAGTGTCGTCACGAGGATAAAAATCATTGATAATAGGGCCTTCTAATCAGAAGGCCCTATTATCATGACTATTCC
>NZ_CBFFRL010000016.1:0-42858 GCF_965644215.1 Phytobacter sp. V69 | reverse complement strand
GATTCAGGCAACCGTCTGTGGTGTTTGCAGAGCTAAGATTGGCGGCTTAGCGTTGCACTTCGGAGTTGAATCCGCCTACCTCATTAACCATTAAGCACGACTAACATGTTAAATTTAAATATAACAAACTGATTTAAATAACAAAAATAAATAACCAAAAATCTCAAATTAGGAATAATCATATTTTCGCGCTTATTTGTAAATAATTACCACCATTCAGAAACGAGTATTAAAAAGCCACATACACTGATTATTACGCCGAGCGGCGTTTTATTTCAGAGGGTCTTACCATGGCTAAAATTAACGTTAGCCACCTCAGCACAATCGCGGTGGCAGTAATTCTTGCATTCTCCTTATCGGCTTGTAGCGGAAGTAGTGGTGGATCGCTTTCCAAAGCGAAAGATCAGCAAACACAGGCTCAGATGGACAAACAGCGGGTAATGGAAGCGATGGCTCAGGCAGCGGTTCTGGTAGCGGCTCGGGTACAGATAATGGCGGTACCAGTGGAACAGAAGGAACAGGCAGCGGCTCCACGGCCTCTAACGCCGCGGTTAACAGCGTCGTTAGCGATGTTGGCAGTACCGTATCCAGCGCCGGAAACACCCTAGACAGTCTGGGCAGCCAGTTGCCGAGCAGCAATCCCGTCACCTCTACCGTTGCCACCACCGTCAGTGGCCTGGGCACGGTACTCAATACCGCAGGGACAGGTGTGAGCACTGGCATCGGGGATTCGAGCAATCCTAATGGTGTCGGCACCACGGTTCAGGGCGTAACCTCGTCGGTCACGGCCTTAGGCAACACCGTGTCAAGCGTCGGGACTAACCTGGCAAGCTCAACCTCCACCAGCGGTCTGGCTCCGGTAACTAACCTTGCCGGGACTATCGTTGACAGAACGGGACAAGTGGTGAGCAGCACGGGGAGTTCGTTAACCAATGCGGTGGTGTCACCGGGTTGACCACCGGGCCACGACGTTGGTGAACAACACCACCGGTGGCGTGAGCAAATTGACCCAGGGCGTGGGCACAACAACCGGACTGGGCACACCGGTCAACAACCTGCTGACCACCGTGGGTAACGGCGTAAGTGGTGTAGGCAGCAATGTCAGCGCCTCGAACCCGAACCTGGTCGGCGTAGGCCAGGTAGTACAAACCGTAGGCCAGACGGTGACCGATGTGGGCGGTCTGGTGAAACCGGTGTCCACCTCAACGGGTAGCGGCACCACCGCCAGCAACGGCGGGATTTCCGCTGGGGCAACGGTAGATGCCAATAAATCCGGGTTACTCGCCAACGTCGGAGCGACGGTGAACACCCTGACCGCAGACGTTAACGCCTCCGTCACCAATACCGCATCTAACACCAGTGGAACCACGACCAACCCGCTCGGGGGATTGACCGGCGCCGTTGGCAACATACTGAAAAAAAATTAAGCGTTCCTTTTGTGCCCCCTCACGGGGGCACCTCTTCACAGCATGCGTTACCCCCCTTCTCTGTAGGGTGAGATAAACATAAAAGGGACTGAGCAATGAAACTGCCGCTATGTTTTGCGCTGTTTTGCACCAGCGTACTGACACTTGCCCGGGCGGATACGCTTCCGTCGATAGTGGACCCTGCGAACCCGTCGAAAGCCTCACGCACGATTCAGGAACCCGATACCCGCCCCGCGCCTGAACCCAAAGTGACGGTCAGCAAACCCGATAGCAAACTCACCCCCGATACCCCCGTGCTGGTCAAACATATCCAGTTTGTGGGTGGGACAGTTTACCCTTTGAAATCGCTACTGATCCCTTTTCGCCCCTATGCAGACAAAACGGTACCGCTGAAAACCATTATCGGCCTGACCAATGACATCACAGCCCGCTATCGCGCTGACGGCTACCCGCTCTCTTACGCCTGGCTGCCGGACGACAACTTTCATGACGGCACGATAAAAATCATCCTCGTGGAAGGCTATGTGGCCCGCAGCGAAATCAACAGCAACAACGCCAATATCGCCGCACGCCTGAAACGTCTGGCGGAAAAAATCATGGCCGCGAAGCCGCTGGCGCAGGATATCTTTGACCGCTATAGCCAGCTGATGACGCGCACACCCGGTACCAAAGTGGATGTGAACGCACAGCTGCCGAAGAATATCTACGGTGCGGCGGTAATGGACGTCAACGCCGTACAGCCTCACATATGGGATATCTAGTCTACGCTCGATACGCGCCGGGGACAGGATCTGGCACTGGTCAGCGCCTCCCTGAGCAACCTGACCAGCTATGGCGATCAGCTCGGGGTGGCGACCTTTATCCCTCTCGGCGATGGGAAGGAGAAGGACTATTTCGGCCTGAACTATCAACAATTTCTGAACGATGAAGGGCTGAATCTGCAGCTTAAGGGCAGCTTTTATCGCGACGATCCGAAAAGCTATGACCCGCTGCTGTTCCTGCCCAACGGCATTGCAGTTGATGCCCGGCAAAAAACCACTCAATACAACGGCGGGGCGACGCTGAGCTATCCGCTGCTGCTGACACGCAAGAAACAGATCAACCTGTATAGCGGCATCGACTATACCGACAGGCGTAACGACTACAGCCTGCAGGCGCGCGGCTTTGGCCAAACTCTGGCCCTGCCGGAGCAACACCAACGCACGCGCTATCCGGCGCTGGAGTTCGGCATCAACGGCTATCGGGAATTTGATAAAACGAGCCTGAGCGGCAGCGTTTCTATGCGTAAAGGGCTGGATGCGTTAGGCGCAAACGCCTCGCCCGCCCAGGGAACCGATATTGATTTCACCCGCTGGAAAAGCACCCTCGATGGGGCGTGGATGATAACGGAAAAATGGCGGCTCTCCAGCTCGCTTGAAGGCGACTGGTCAGATAACGATTTCCCCGAGGCAGAGCGTGTGAGTTTTGGTGCCCAGCGTTTTGGTCGCGGCTATCAGGATGGCGAAGCGCAGGGGGATTATGGCTATGGCGGCCAGGTGGAACTGCGCTACCTGCACGCCCGCAAAGATGGCCAGTGGCTGGCAACCATCCAGCCTTACGTTCTGGCCGACACCGCACGCACCTGGTTTAACCAGCCGGGATATCGCCACCAGCGTTTAAGTTCCGTCGCGGCGGGGGTGATGTTCGGCGACAATCGCCACTACAGCCTGACGCTGGAAGCCGCGCGCCCCACGGGCGATATCCCGGCGGATACGCACTCGCGCGACTGGCGTTACAGCATGACGGTAACCTGGAACTTCAACAGCTTACGCTAAATGACTGTTGAGACGGTTTTGCCGCAGCGTGATCGGGTCAATGCAGTTTAAGGCGTTGGTCGGGCAGGCTTCCACGCAGGCAGGGCCGGTTTCCCGGTGCAGGCACAGATCGCATTTTTGCGCCTGCACCCGGTCGTTTTCCATCGTTACCTGCATAGCGCCAAACGGACAAGCCAGCATGCAGCTCTTACAGCCGATGCACAGGGCCTGTTCCACATACACCGCGCCATTAACCCGGCTGATGGCGCCTACCGGGCAGACATTGGAACAAGGGGCGTCTTCGCAGTGACGGCAGGTGACCGCCGTGGAAAAAGAGCCGGTTTTTACCACGCGAATACGCGCGGTGAAGGCTTTCGGGGAGATTGACGAGCAGTCCTGATCCTGCTGGTGCGAGACCACACAGGCGACTTCACAGGTACGACAGCCAATACATTTGGTCGAATCCGCAAGAATAAAACGGTTCATTCTCCACACCCCTGATACAGAAAAAGTCCGTTCAGAGTGCCAGAGAATGAACCGTCTTCGCTTTGATCCCAACAGGGAAAGCGGACAGATCGTTCATCTGCCTAAGCACATCTGGCGTAATGCCTACAGCCGCAACGTAAAGCCCAGCTCGTTAGAGATCGCTTCCGCCGTATCGCGCAGCGGTTTGAGCAGGTTTTTTTCGCCAATCTGTTTTAAGCGCGACGTTGAGAGCGAAATCGAGATGGCGTAAGGCACCCGGTGATGAATATCAAACACCGGTACGGCGATACAGGAGACGCCCAGCTCATTCTCTTCTCTGTCCATCGCCATGCTGCTTTCACGAATTTGCGCCAGTTCGTCATACATCGCGGGCAGGCCGGTAATGGTGTTACGCGTCAGCGGCTGAATCTGCTCGTGATGCGTATCCCAGTACTCTTTCACATACTCCTGCTGACCAAAGGCCATGTAGATTTTGCCCATCGCCGAGCAGTACAGCGGCATATGCTGACCAATGTAGGCACGCGTACGCAGCATGCCGGTCGTCGGTTCCAGCTTATAAATCAAAATGGCGTGGTCATCTTCGCGGCTGGAGAAGTTGATGGTTTCCCCGGTCGCCAGGTTCAACGCTTCCAGATGCGGCGCGGCAACGTGAATAATGTTCAGCGACGTCAGGGCTTTTTGGCCGACGGCGATGAATTTTGTGGTTAAGCGGTAGCTCCCGGCGGCAGGCGCGGGGGTAACGTAGCCACAGGATTGCAGCCCCTGCAGTAATCGGTGCACGGTACTCTTGTTCAACCCCGCCAGTTCTGACAAATGCGCCAGCGGACAACCGTTCGGGTAATTACTCAATATCTCAATCAACATCAAGCCGCGAAACAAGCTCTGGCTTCCTGCCGGCCTCTCTTTCTCCTGCGTGTTTTCACTCTCTTTCGTGTTCATCGCTTCCGCTCTCCATTTTGTGGCGACCTGATGGTAGCGCAAAGTGTGTTTCACTTCACGATCTGAACAGAAATTTTGTAATTTATTGATTTTATTAAATTTCAAAAATATATGCAGCAATTGATTTGTTAAAACATGATCGTTATATTTGAAATCAGATTTCGCATAGTGAAATTTACAGGTCGCACAACGTTCTCTTTCCCTCGGCGGGAGGTCATCTTAAATGGCAGAAGCAGCAGTGTTATCTCCGTTGTTATCCATGCGCCATATCGTGAAGCGCTTTGGGGGAAATGTGGCGGTCAACAACGTCAGCCTGGATATCTATCCGGGTAAAGTTGTGGCGCTGCTGGGGGAGAACGGTGCGGGCAAATCAACGCTGATTAAGGTGCTGGCTGGCGTCTATTCCCGCGACGGCGGCGAAATCCTGTTTCGCGGCAAACCTGTTGAATCCGCTGCGGCGCTGCGCCAGGGCAACGAGCAACCTATCGCCTTTATTCATCAGGATTTAGGCCTGGTGGAGTGGATGACCGTAGCCGAGAACATGGCGCTGGTGATGGGTTTCCCCCGTCGCCTTGGGCTGATTGACTGGGCGGCGACCCGCCGTCAGGCGCAAAAAGCGCTGGAAGACATCGGCATTCAGCTCGACCCGGACGATCGCGTGTTTGATCTCTCTCGCACTGAAAAATCGCTGCTGGCGATTGCCCGCGCGGTGGCGGTCGATGCCTCGGTACTGGTGCTGGATGAACCCACCGCCTCGCTGCCCGCTGACGACGTGCGTCATCTGTTTAGGGTGATGAATATCCTGCGGGAAAAACAAGTCGGCATGATTTACATCACCCACCGTCTGGACGAGGTGATGGAGATGGCCGATTCCGTCTGCGCCATGCGCGATGGTTGCTACGCGGGCGGTGGCGATATTGGTCATTACAACTTGCGTGGTCTGGTGGAGTTGATCGTGGGCGAAAGCCTGCGCGACGACCAGCGCCAGGCCTTACCCACTGCCGATGCGCCGGTGCTGTTAAAGATGGACAGCGTCAAAGTGGGCGATACCGGCCCGGTCTCCTTCGAACTGCATGCCGGTGAGATGGTGGCACTGGCAGGCCTGCGCGGTGCCGGTCAGGAAGAGATTGGACGTTTGCTGTTTGCCTGCCGGACGCAGGAGAGCGGGCAAATAACCTTAAATGGCGTGCCGTTTACCGCGACAACACCAGGGGAGGCGATGTCTGCGGGCGTCTCTTTTGTCGCAGGCGACCGTCTTCATGAAAGTCTGATTCCGGGCATGATGGTGCGTGAAAACCTGTTTATGAACCCGTGTAAACACGGTCACGCCCCGCTGTCCCGTTACAACGAAAAAAGCGAAGCGCCGTTGAGCTGGCAGAAAATCCACCAGTTCGATGTCCGGCCAGCGCAAATCAACATTGAAATCAGCGCGTTGTCAGGCGGCAACCAACAAAAAGTCGTAATGGCACGCTGGCTTTCACTGAATGCTCCACTGCTTATTCTGGAAGATCCCTCCGCCGGGGTGGATGTCGGCGCACGCGCGGAGATCTACGACCTGCTCAATCAGGCGCTGCAAAACGGCGTCGCCATTCTGGTGATATCCAATGACCTGGAAGAGGTGGCGCACATCTGCAACCGGGCACTGGTGTTTAACCGTGGGCAGATTGTCGGCGAGCTTCTCAACCAGGATGTCACGTTCGCCAGGTTGCTCGAGCTGGCGTCCGGCAGCGGCACAATACATTAAGTCGGAGTGCGTTATGGCTAAAACATCAATGAAATCGACGGCCCTCGAATCACGCGTATCGCTTCATGAACACGGTGCCGCCGCCTGGCTTGGACAATTGACCACCCGTTACGGCCTGCCTGTAATCTGCGTGGTACTGGTAATTGTTTTCTCGCTGACAACGCCCTCATTTGCGTCGCTACTCACCCTACAGGCCATTCTCGACAGTAAATCGAAAATCGCCCTGCTGGCGCTGGCGGCTACCATCCCAATGATCGTCGGCAAAATCGACCTGAACGTCGGTTTCGGTATCGTGCTCTGGCACATCCTCGCCATTACGTTACAGGTGGAATATGGGTTTTCATGGCCCGTCGCCGTGGCGATTGTGCTGGTGCTCTCCGCACTTTACGGCCTGCTGAACGGCATTCTGGTGGCGCTGGCGGATATCGACAGCTTCGTCGCCACCCTCGGCTCCGGCACCGTGCTGTACGCCATCGCACTCTGGCACTCGGGCGGGCGGCAAATCGTTGGTGACTTACCGGATGCCTTTATCGCCCTGCACCACTCCGATCTGTTCGGCATTCCGGTGGTGGCCTTCTATGTGCTGTTTGCCGCCGTCGTGCTGTGGATTATCACCGAACATACCCCGATTGGCCGCTGCATGTACGCGGTGGGGGGCAACCCGGTTGCCGCCGCGCTCAACGGAATTGCCGTTAACCGCTACACCATCGGCGCGTTTATCGCATCCAGCACCTTAACCGGCTTTACCGGGGTGATTATCGCGGCGGAACAAGGGGTTGGACAGGCCAGCGTCGGGATGGATTATTTGCTACCCGCGCTGGTGGGCGCGTTCCTTGGCAGCACCACTATCCGTCCAGGGCGTGTGAATGTCTGGGGCACCGTGGTCGGGATTGCGGTTCTGGCGATCGGTATCGCCGGGATTCAGCAGTTCGGCGGCGCGTTCTGGGTCGAACCGCTGTTTAACGGTGCGACGCTGCTGTTGTCGATTACCCTGGCCGGTTATGCACAGCGCCGCCGGGCATTAAATAAAAAACTGGTGCAACGGGCACAAACGCCAGCACCGGGCTCCTCTGTTACCCAATGACTCTCGCGTAAGGAACTGAAAATGTATAACAAAATAGTTCAATGCTGTCTGGCTGCCGGGTTGATGATGGCAAGCGGTTTCGCCCTGGCCGACGATACCTTTGTTCAGCAGGCGCAGGCAGCGATTGCCAAAGCGACCGCGCCGGTCACCGTGTGGGACGGCCCAACGCAGGGCCCGGCGTTGCAGCCGAATAAAAAGATCATCTTCATCGCGTCAGACATGAAAAACGGCGGCGTGCTGGGAGTGAAAGAAGGGCTGGAAGAAGCGGCGAAAACCGCGGGCTGGCAGCTCGACGTGCTGGACGGTGCAGGCTCGGTGAAAGACCAACTGGCGGCACTGAACCAGGCGATTGCCCGTAAACCGGACGGCATCGTGATTGGCGGCTGGAACCCGAACGTCGCCAAAATCCCGCTGAAAAAAGCGGTGAAAGAGGGCATCGTGCTGACCGCATGGCACGCCGTTCCGGCACCAGGTCCGGTTCCGGCTTACAACATTTTCTACAACGTGACCTCGGACTCTAACGAAGTGTCCCGCATGGCCGCGCTGTACGCCGTGGCGAAATCCAACGGCACCGCTAAGGTGCTGATTTTCACCGACTCGCTCTATCAAATTGCGCTGGATAAAGCCAATGCGATGAAGAAAGTGATTGAGCAGTGCAGCGGCTGCCAGGTGGTGGAATTTATCGACACGCCGCTGGCTGATACCTCCAACCGCATGCCGGGCATGACCTACAGCCTGATGCAGAAATATGGCGACAAATTCGAATACTCGCTGGCGATTAATGACCTGTACTTCGACTTTATGGCTCCAGCCCTGCAAACCGCGGGCAAAGGCAGCGGCGACAAACCGCCGTACAATATCTCCGCAGGCGACGGCTCAGTAACCGCCTACCAGCGCGTACGCGACGGCAAAGCGCAGGTTGCTACCGTTCCGGAACCGCTGAAACTGCACGGCTGGCAGTTGCTCGATGAGTTCAACCGCGCCTTCGCCGGTAAACAACCTTCTGGCTACGTCACCCCGGCACATCTGGTGACCAAAGAGAACATCAGCGCCGACGGTGGCCAAAACAACGAATTCGACCCGGGCAACCAGTATCGCGATCACTACAAAGCCATCTGGGGAGTGAAGTGAGATGTTAGCCGCCGCGGGAAGTTTCGAACGCCTGTGTTCTCCGGCCATCTGGGCGGAAGGCCCGGTCTGGCTAGCAGAACAGCAAAGCGTGATTTTCAGCGATGTGAAGGGCAACAAAATGTACCGCTGGAATGCGCAGAGCGGGGTGAGCGTGTTTCGCGCCGAGTCCCACTTTGCCAACGGCAACGCGCTGGATAATGAAGGGCGTTTGTTGACCTGCGAACATGGTCGACGCGGTATCAGCCGGACGGATAAGCAAGGCAATCACACCTTGCTGGTGGATAAAGTCGACGGGCTGCGCTTCAACTCACCGAATGATATTGCGGTACGTCAGGACGGGTCGATTTGGTTCACCGATCCGCCCTACGGCATCGTCGGTGACGAAGAGGGCTATCGCGCGGCAAGCCAGGTGATCGGCTGCTACGTCTACCGTTTCGATGAAGCCGGTAATCGGGCCACCATCGCCATCAGCGATACCCAGCGCCCCAACGGGCTGGCCTTCTCGCCGGATGATAAATGGCTGTACGTGGCGGATATGTCGATTATCGATTTTCCGGGCCAGGGTCGCCGGGAAATTCGCGCCTACCGTCTCGACGGCGATAGCGCGGTATTTTCCCACGTGGTCACCCAGGTTGCGCCGGGTATTCCGGACGGATTCTGCGTTGACGATGCGGGTAATATTTTCTGCAGCTGTGAGATCGGGATTTTGATTTTCTCACCGCAGGGGACGCTGCTGGAAACTATTCCGGTCCCTGAGCGGGTTTCTAATTGCACATTTGGCGGTCCCGACGGGAATACGCTGTTTATTACCGCGACCACGTCGCTTTACCGGGTCACCATCGCCCCATCCCGTATTCAGGGATAACAGGAATAAAACCGAAAGCGCACCGGCCCTGCCGGCGCGTTTTCACAACCCAACATAATTTTGTGGAACGAGATTCCACTATGTAAAACGAAGATGTAATGGAGAAAGCGTATGTTATTGAGTTTTTCTGACCTTAAAACCGAGTTTAACCGTGTCCTGCTGGCGCGCGGTGTGGCGGCAGAAACCGCCGATGCCTGTGCGGAAATGTTTGCCCGCACCACCGAGTCAGGGGTCTATTCACACGGCGTAAACCGTTTCCCGCGCTTTATCCAGCAACTGGAAAATGGCGACATCATCCCGGAAGCGCTGCCAAAACGCATCACCTCGCTGGGCGCGATTGAACAGTGGGATGCTCAGCGTTCTATCGGCAACCTGACCGCCAAAAAGATGATGGACCGCGCGATTGAGCTGGCTTCCGACCACGGTATCGGCCTGGTGGCGGTGCGTAACGCGAACCACTGGATGCGCGGCGGTAGCTACGGCTGGCAGGCAGCGGAGAAAGGCTACATCGGTATTTGCTGGACCAACTCCATCGCCGTGATGCCGCCGTGGGGTGCGAAAGAGTGCCGTATCGGGACCAACCCGCTGATCGTGGCCATTCCGTCCACGCCGATCACCATGGTGGATATGTCCATGTCGATGTTCTCCTACGGCATGCTGGAAGTGAACCGCCTGGCGGGTCGTCAGTTACCGGTTGACGGTGGCTTCGATGACGAAGGCAACCTGACCAAAGACCCGGCACCGATTGAGAAAAACCGCCGCATTCTGCCGATGGGCTACTGGAAAGGGTCTGGCCTCTCCATCGTGCTGGATATGATCGCCACCCTGCTGTCCGATGGCTCTTCCGTTGCCGCCGTGACCGAAGACAACAGCGACGAGTTCAACATTTCGCAGGTCTTTATCGCCATCGAAGTGGACAAACTGATCGACGGTGCCACCCGTGACGCCAAGCTGCAACGCATCATGGACTACATCACCACCGCCGAACGCGCGGATAAAAATGCCCCTGTCCGTCTGCCGGGCCATGAATTCACGCGTCTGCTGGAAGAAAACCGCCGTAACGGGATCACCGTTGACGACAGCGTATGGGCGAAAATTAAGGCGCTGTAAGGATTATCATCATGATTTATGGACATATTTCTCAACCCAACGCCTGCCGGTATCCGGCAGCGATTGAAAAGGCACTGGAATTCCTGCGCACCACGGATTTCAGCAAGCTGGAGCCGGGCGTGGTGGTAATTGAGGGGCGCACCATTTACGCGCAGATCCTCGATCTGACCACTCGCCCTCACGATGAGCTGCGCCCGGAAGTACATCGCCGTTATCTGGATATTCAATTTTTATATTCCGGCGAAGAACAAATCGGTGTCGCCATCGATACCGGTAATAACGTGGTGAGCGAAGAATTACTCGAGCAGCGCGATATTATTTTCTATCACGACAGTGAAAACGAATCGCTGATTGAAATGGTGCCGGGTAATTACGCCATATTTTTCCCGCAGGATGTTCACCGTCCTGCCTGTAATAAACACCGGGAAACAGCGATCAGGAAAATAGTGGTTAAAGTTGCGGTTTCCGCATTGAATTAATCCGTTGTTTATTTATCGGCATCCGATAAATAAGAGGAGCGAAACATGAAAACAAATGACGCCGGTTATATTGTCGGCGCGTACCCCTGTGCGCCTTCCTTTCACCAGAAAAGCGAACAGGAAGAAAAGGAATTCTGGCGTTTACTCGCGGATACGCCGCACATTCGCGGCCTGGAGCAGCCGTGCCACGAGAACCTGCATGCTTATGGCGATGAGTGGCTGTTCCAGCACACGCCGGGCGAATGGCAGATTGTGGTCACCGCGATCCCGGAGACCATGCGTCGTCGCAGTAGCGGCAATGTGGCGTTCGGTCTGGCTTCCAGCGATGAAGAGCAACGTCGGGCATGCGTCGAATTCCATCGTCATTTGCTGAATAAAATCAATGCAGTAAACCAGCGTTTCACCAACAAGGTGATTTCTCTGGAGCTGCAGGCTGCACCACTGGGCGGTAACGCTGATGTGGCACAGGCAACCGATGCATTTGCCCGTTCCATCAAAGAAATCGCCAGTTGGGACTGGTCATGCTCGCTCGTACTGGAACACTGCGATGCCATGAACCAACCCGCCCCGCGCAAAGGCTTCCTGCCGCTGGAAAACGTGCTGGAAACCCTCGCCGGTTACGATATCGACGTGTGCATTAACTGGGCGCGTTCAGCGATTGAAGGGCGTAACACCACCCTGCCGCTGGCACACACCCTGGCGGTCAACGCCGCAGGGAAACTGGGGGCGCTGATGTTCTCCGGCACCGCCACCTCAGGTCCCTACGGTGAATGGACCGACCTGCACACGCCATTCGCCCCGTTCTGCCCGGAAAGCCTGCTCACGGCGGAAAGAGCGAAAGAACTATTTAGTGTGGCTAACACAGCAAAATTACAGTTTGCCGGTATTAAGTTACTGGAAATTGATGCTAATGCTGATGCGAATCATCGCATAGCCATATTACGCGATGGCATTAACGCGTTAAACATAGCCAGACAATAAATATAAAGCGTCAATTTAATCGCAAGGCCAGTTACTTTTAACGAGAGATTAATATGAACACTTCCTCTTACGCTACACCTGCGGATATTCCGCGCCAACGCTGGTTAAGAATTATTCCCCCTATTCTTATCGCGTGTATTATTTCTTATATGGACCGCGTGAATATCGCCTTTGCCATGCCTGGCGGTATGGATCAGGAATTAGGCATTACCGCCACTATGGCCGGTTTGGCCGGCGGTATTTTCTTCCTCGGCTACCTCTTCTTGCAGGTGCCAGGCGGCAAAATTGCCGTGCACGGCAGCGGTAAGAAATTCATCGGCTGGTCTTTGGTGGCATGGGCGGTGATTTCCGTGCTCACCGGGCTTGTCACCAACCACTACCAACTGCTGGCCCTGCGCTTCCTGCTCGGTGTGGCGGAAGGCGGCATGCTGCCGGTGGTGCTCACCATGATCAGTAACTGGTTCCCGGATGCTGAACGTGGTCGTGCCAACGCCATTGTCATCATGTTCGTGCCGATTGCCGGGATCATCACCGCCCCGCTCTCCGGCTGGATCATCACCGCCCTCGACTGGCGCTGGCTGTTCATCATCGAAGGTCTGCTGTCACTGGTCGTTCTGGTGCTGTGGTCGCTGACTGTTTATGACCGTCCTCAGGAAGCCCGCTGGATTTCAGAGGCGGAGAAGAAATATCTGGTGGAGACCCTGGCCGCCGAACAGCGCGCCATCGCCGGTAAAAAAACCGTGGTCAATGCTTCCCTGGGCGCGGTACTGTCTGACCGCACCATGTGGCAGTTGATCGCCCTGAACTTCTTCTATCAGACCGGGATTTACGGTTACACCCTGTGGCTGCCAACCATCCTCAAAGAGTTGACCCACACCAGCATGGGCCAGGTCGGGATGCTCGCCATTCTGCCGTACGTCGGCGCGATTGCCGGGATGTTCCTGTTCTCTTCTCTGTCTGACCGTACCGGCAAACGCAAACTGTTCGTCTCCCTGCCGTTGATTGGCTTTGCCACCTGCATGTTCCTCTCCGTGGTGCTCAAAGAGAATGTCTGGCTCTCCTATACCGCGCTGGTCGGCTGCGGGTTCTTCCTGCAATCCGCAGCAGGCGTGTTCTGGACCATTCCGGCACGTTTGTTCAGTGCGGAAATGGCCGGTGGTGCACGCGGTGTGATTAACGCCCTGGGCAACCTGGGCGGCTTCTGTGGCCCGTATGCGGTGGGCGTGCTGATCACCCTGTACAGCAAAGATGCGGGCGTTTACTGCCTGGCGATTTCGCTGGCGATTGCCGCGCTGATGGCGCTGCTGCTGCCTGCGAAGTGTGATGCCAAAGCGTCGTCTGTTGGTGCAGTTAGCGGTGCCAAACGAGCGGTCTGATGCCCTCACCCCAACCCTCTCCCACAGGGAGAGGGTGTATATCAGGAAAAAAAGATGAGTGAAAAAGAGACCTTCTGGCTGGGTATCGATTGTGGCGGTACTTATCTGAAAGCAGGACTGTACAACAGCCAGGGTAAAGAATTTGCCATTGAACGCCAGTCCGTACGCACTCTCAGCCCGCATCCCGGCTGGGCAGAGCGCGACATGGCAGAACTGTGGCAGCACTGTGCGGCGACCATCTCCCGCCTGCTGCAGCGTACCCAGGTTTTGGGGACGCAAATCAAAGGTATCGGCATTTCCGCTCAGGGCAAGGGACTGTTTTTACTGGATAAAAACGACAATCCGCTGGGCACAGCCATGCTCTCCTCCGATCGCCGCGCGATGGAGATCGTTAAGCGCTGGCAGCAGGATGGCATTCCGCAAAAACTCTACCCGTTAACGCGCCAGACCCTGTGGACCGGACACCCGGCCTCGCTGCTGCGCTGGGTGAAAGAGAACGAGCCTCAGCGTTACACGCAAATTGGCTGCGTGATGATGGGCCACGACTACCTGCGCTGGTGTCTCACCGGTGTGAAGGGGTGTGAAGAGAGCAATATTTCCGAATCGAATTTCTACCATATGACCACCGGGCAGTATGACCCCTGCCTGACGCAATGGCTGGGCATTAGCGAGATAGACGCCGCATTGCCGCCAATTGTGGGTTCAGCCGAGATCAGCGGGGAAATCACCGCTCAGGCAGCCGCCATTACCGGTCTCGCAGCGGGAACTCCCGTTGTGGGCGGTCTGTTTGATGTGGTTTCCACCGCGATTTGCGCCGGTCTGGAAGACGAATACACGCTCAATGCCGTAATGGGTACCTGGGCAGTGACCAGCGGTATCGCCAAAGGGCTGCGCGACAACGAAGCGCACCCGTACGTGTATGGCCGCTACGTCAATGATGGCGAGTACATCGTGCACGAAGCCAGCCCGACCTCTTCCGGCAACCTGGAATGGCTGACCACCCAGTGGGGCGACATCAGCTTTGACGACATTAACCAGCTCGTTGAAAGCCTGCCGAAAGCCACCAGCGACGTCTTCTTCCTGCCTTTCCTGTACGGCAGCAACGCCGGGCTGGAGATGACCAGCGGTTTCTACGGCATGCAGGCGCTGCATACCCGCGCACATCTGTTGCAGGCGGTCTACGAAGGGGTGGTGTTCAGCCATATGACCCACCTCAACCGGATGCGCGAACGCTTTACCGACGTCCGCGCTCTGCGTGTGACCGGTGGCCCAGCCCATTCACGCGTGTGGATGCAGATGCTGGCAGATGTCAGCGGACTGCCCGTTGAGCTGCCGCAGGTGGAAGAGACCGGCTGTTTTGGCGCAGCCATTGCCGCGCTGGTTGGCACCGGTGTCTACCAGAACTTTAGCGACGCCCAGCAGACGCTCAGCTACGAGATGCACACCCTGACGCCGGACATGAACGCCCATGCGGCGTACCAGCGCAAATATCACCGTTACCAAATTTTAATTGAAGCACTTCAGGGCTTCCACGCCCGTATTAAGGAGCACTCTTTATGAGCCGACCATTACTGCAGCTGGCACTCGACCACACCAGCCTTGCCGCCGCCCAACGCGACGTTGCGTTATTACAGGACCACGTCGACATCGTGGAAGCAGGCACCATTCTGTGCCTGAGCGAAGGTCTTAACGCCGTTCGCGCTCTGCGCGCCCAGTGCCCGGAGAAAATCATCGTTGCCGACTGGAAAGTGGCTGACGCAGGCGAAACTCTGGCCCAGCAGGCGCTGGAAGCGGGTGCGAACTGGATGACCATTATCTGTGCCGCACCGCTCGCGACTATCGAAAAAGGCCATGCCGTTGCCGCCGCGCGCGGGGGTGAAATTCAGATTGAGCTGTTTGGTAACTGGACCTTCGACGATGCACGCGACTGGTACAACACCGGCGTGCGTCAGGCGATTTATCACCGTGGTCGTGACGCCCAGGCGAGCGGCCAGCAGTGGGGCGAAGTGGACATGGCGCGCATGAAAGCGCTGTCCGACATCGGCCTGGAGCTCTCCATTACCGGCGGTATCACACCAGCCGATTTGCCGCTGTTTAAAGACATTAACGTGAAGGCCTTTATTGCCGGACGCGCCCTTTCCGGTGCCACCAACCCGCAGCAGGTCGCCGAAGAATTCCACGCCCGCATCCACGACATCTGGGGAGCGTAACCATGCGCAACCATCCGTTAGGTATTTATGAAAAAGCGTTACCGAAAGACTTATCCTGGCCGGAGCGTCTGGTTCTGGCTAAAAGCTGCGGATTCGACTTCGTGGAAATGTCCGTCGACGAAACCGACGAACGCCTCTCGCGACTCGAATGGACCACTGCCCAGCGCGCCTCGCTAGTGGAAGCGATGCTGGAAACCAATTTGTCGATTCCGTCGATGTGCCTTTCCGCCCATCGCCGCTTCCCGTTCGGCAGCCGCGATGAAGCGGTGCGTGAGCGCGCCCGCGACATCATGACCAAAGCCATTAAGCTGGCGCGCGATTTGGGTATTCGCACCATTCAGCTCGCCGGTTACGACGTGTATTACGAAGAGCATGACGCAGGCACCCAGCAGCGCTTCGCCGAAGGACTGGCGTGGGCCGTTGAGCAGGCAGCAGGGGCGCAAGTAATGCTGGCGGTGGAGATCATGGACACCGCGTTTATGAACTCCATCACCAAGTGGAAGAAGTGGGACGAGATGCTCGCCTCGCCGTGGTTCACCGTCTACCCGGACGTGGGCAACCTCAGCGCCTGGGGCAACGACGTCCCGGCGGAGCTGGCACTCGGCATCGACCGTATCGCCGCCATCCATCTGAAAGATACCCAGCCCGTGACCGAAACCAGCCCAGGCCAGTTCCGTGACGTGCCGTTTGGTGAAGGGTGTGTCGATTTCGTCAATGTGTTCAGGACGTTACAAGATCTGAATTATCACGGCGCATTTCTCATTGAGATGTGGACCGAAAAAGCCAAAGAGCCGGTGCTGGAAATCATCCAGGCCCGTCGCTGGATTGAAGCCCGTATGCAGGAAGGAGGATTCGCATGTTAGAACAACTGAAAGCCGAGGTACTGGCGGCAAACCTGGCGCTGCCTGCTCACGGACTGGTGACCTTCACCTGGGGTAACGTCAGCGCGGTCGATGAGACCCGCAAACTGATGGTGATTAAACCGTCCGGCGTGGAGTACGACGTGATGAAAGCCGAGGATATGGTAGTGGTGGATATCGCCACGGGCAAAGTGGTCGACGGCAACAAAAAGCCCTCTTCCGATACGCCGACGCACCTGGCGCTGTATCGTCGCTTCCCGGAAATCGGTGGCATTGTCCACACCCACTCCCGTCACGCCACCATCTGGTCACAGGCCGGGTTGGATCTGCCCGCCTGGGGGACGACGCATGCGGATTACTTCTACGGTACCATCCCGTGCACACGCCTGATGACCGCTGAGGAGATCAACGGCGAGTACGAGTACGAAACCGGTGAAGTGATCATCAAGACCTTTGAAGAACGCGATCTCAACCCGATGCAGGTTCCGGCGGTGCTGGTGCACTCCCACGGCCCGTTTGCCTGGGGTAAAAACGCGCATGACGCGGTGCACAATGCGGTGGTACTGGAAGAGTGCGCCTATATGGGCCTGTTCTCCCGCCAACTGTCGCCACAGCTGCCGGATATGCAGTCTGAACTGTTGGATAAACACTATCTGCGTAAACACGGGGCGAATGCCTATTACGGGCAGTAGTCCTCTGCGGTCTGATGCCCTCACCCCGAATTAATATGCTCCTTACAATACCGCCGCTTCCACGCGGCGGGCGTAATGCCGGTGTGTTTGCGGAAAATCCGCCGAAAATAGCCCACATCCTGAAACCCGCATTGCTCCGCCACCTCTTTTAGCGACAGCGAATCGCTAATCAGCAGCTTTTCTGCCCCCCGCACCCGCTGGCGGTGAATGGCTTCGGTCAGCGTCAGGCGAAATGCCCGGCGGTAAACGCGCCCTAAATAGTCCACGTTGCAGTACAGTTCTTTCGCCAGCGTCGAGGCTGAAATGGGCAGGTGAAAGTGGGTGCCAATCATCTGGCGGGCTTTCCACGCCAGCGCAATCCCGGGGTTATCCGCCGCCCGCTCACTCAAGGCCGATGCCGATATTTGTTGCAGAATCAGCAGTAAAATACATTCCAGCGCCACGCTACGATGCACATTTTCCTGTTCATTTAAGAATTGTCTAAACAGACCGGTCATATATTGCGGATCGTTTAATACCGTATGTTGTGGCAACATTAATACTGTGTTTTGCCCTGTTTTTTCTGACGTAGCCGTTAATTCAAAATGCAGCCAGTAGAATTTAAGATCCGCCGGAAATTCCCCCACACCAACATGACGTCGTTGCGGCCAGAGTAAAAGACTTTCCCCCGCATTGACCGTAAAGAGTGTCTCTTCTTCACGAATCGCTAATGTCCCTTTTTCGACGAAAATAACTTCCCAGGAATGCAGGGTACGTGACGGATGGCTGCCCACGCCGCGCGAGATAAATAAGCCGCCATTTTGTACCCGGATCGGAAATGTCATGGATAATTCGAGCATAAATATGTCAATTCTCGCTACAAGAGAACAATAACACCGCACCTTGCTTATGATTATTAACGAAATATAAGTCACATGCCGGATCGAAATCACACTTTGCGCATCAGGTCGGAATTGTCACCTTTTTGTGCTTTTCCCTTCCCTTGTTGTGTGCTGAATTCGATGCAAAATAAATAACGTACTTTGCAAACTACACAACAAAACTCGCAATAAGCGGGTTAGCTCTGGATATAGAAACTCCGAATATACGTGAGGCGTTTTCCATGACTTCAACATTAATTTCCAATACCGATTCGGCGCAAAAGGCGCTGGACGATAAATTATCCGTACGTGAAAAAATCGGCTATGGGCTGGGCGATGCAGGCGGAACGGTAATTACCTGTCTGATCATGAATTTCCTGACCTTTTTTTATACCGATATTTTTGGCTTAACCCCGGCGCTGGTCGGTACGCTGTTTATGGCATTACGCGTTTTCGATGCCATATCCGATCCGGTGATGGGGATCATCGCCGACCGCACCCAAAGTCGCTGGGGCCGTTTTCGTCCGTGGCAGCTGTGGATTGCCCTGCCTATCGGCATTATCGGCGTGCTGACCTTTACCGTCCCCGATGCCAGCATGAACGTGAAAATCGCCTGGGCATTTGGGACTTACCTTTTGCTTTCGGTCGGTTACACCGCCATCAACGTGCCCTACTGCGCGCTGATCAATACGATGACCACACGTCATAGCGAAGTGATCTCCTGCCAGTCCTGGCGCTTTGTACTGTGCGGCGTGGCGGGCTTTTTGGTGTCGGTCGGCCTGCCGTGGCTGGTCTCGTCGCTGGGTAAAGGCAATGCCGCGCACGGCTATCAGCTCGGCGTAGGCGTACTGTGCGCCATCGCCGTGGTGATGTTCCTGTGCTGTTTCTTCTGGGTACGTGAACGGGTGCCGCTGGCAGCCATGGGGAAATTCACCCTGCGTGAGCATATGGCGGGGCTGCGCAAAAACGACCAGCTGTTACTGATGCTGCTGATGTCCTTCCTGCTGATCAATATGTTCAACATTCGCGGCGGCGGCTACATGTACTTCATCACCTATGTGCTGGAAGGCAGCACCGGCTATACCTCGCTGTTTTTCACCATGGTGACCTTTGCCTCGATTCTCGGTTCGGTGCTGGTTAACCCGCTGTCGAAACGGCTCGATACGGTGAAATTCTATTACTACACCAACCTGGTGCTGGCAGCTCTGTCGGTGATGATGTGGTTTCTGCCGACCGGCCCAGCGTATCAGACCCTGTGGCTGGCGGTGATTCTGGGCAACGGCGTGATCCTCGGCTTTACCCTGCCGCTGCACTTCTCGCTGATGGCCTTCGCCGATGACTACGGCGAGTGGAAAACCGGCGTGCGTTCGTCCGGCATGAACTTCGCCTTCAACCTCTTCTGTATCAAGCTCGCATGGGCGTCCAGCGCCGTCATCATCAGCCTGGTGTTTGTTTTCGTCGCCTATCAGCCGGGCGCGGGAAACCAAACGCCCGCATCGTTACAAGGCATCACGACAATGGAGACGCTGCTGCCCGCCCTGTTCCATCTGCTGCTGGCGTTCTCCATCCGCGCCTGCAAGCTCAATAATCCAATGATGGCGCGCATTGCCACCGATCTGCGTCAGCGTCATGTTCAGTCTTAAGGAGTCTGTAATGGAAGTCGATCTGCACAAACTGAAAGTCAGCGATTCGTTCCTCGGCCAGTACCAACAGCTGGTGCGCGATGTAGTTATCCCCTACCAGTGGGATGCGCTGAATGACCGGATTGCCGAGGCCGACCCCAGCCATGCGATTGAAAACTTTCGTATCGCCGCCGGGCTGCAGGAAGGGGCGTTTTACGGCATGGTCTTTCAGGATAGCGATGTCGCCAAGTGGCTGGAAGCCGTAGCCTGGTCGCTGTGTCAAAAGCCGGACGCCGAGCTGGAAAAAACCGCCGATGAGGTGATTGAACTGGTTGCCGCCGCCCAGTGCGAAGACGGTTATCTCAATACCTACTTCACGGTGAAAGCGCCGCAGGAGCGCTGGACCAACCTGGCCGAATGCCATGAGTTGTATTGCGCCGGGCATATGATTGAAGCGGGCGTGGCGTACTTCCAGGGTACCGGCAAGCGCCGCCTGCTCGATGCCGTCTGCCGCCTGGCGGACCATATCGATAGCGTATTTGGCCCAGGCGTTAATCAGCTGCACGGCTACCCCGGCCACCCGGAAATCGAACTGGCTTTGATGCGCCTGTACGAAGTGACGCAGGAGCCGCGCTATATGGCGCTGGTGAACTATTTTGTCGAACAACGCGGGACGCAGCCGCATTTCTACGATGAAGAGTACGAAAAACGCGGCAGAACATCGCACTGGAACACCTATGGCCCGGCGTGGATGGTCAAAGACAAAGCCTACAGCCAGGCGCATCAGCCGTTGGCCGAACAGCAGACCGCCATCGGCCACGCGGTACGCTTCGTCTACCTGATGACCGGTGTGGCCCATCTTGCGCGCTTAAGTCAGGACGAAGGCAAGCGCCAGGACTGCCTGCGACTGTGGCACAACATGGCCCAGCGCCAGTTGTACATTACCGGCGGCATCGGCTCGCAGAGCAGCGGCGAGGCGTTCAGCAGCGATTACGATCTGCCGAACGATACCGTCTATGCCGAGAGCTGTGCCTCGATTGGCCTGATGATGTTTGCCCGCCGGATGCTGGAGATGGAAGCCGACAGCCAGTACGCCGACGTCATGGAGCGCGCGTTGTACAACACGGTGCTCGGCGGGATGGCGCTGGACGGGAAACACTTCTTCTATGTTAACCCGCTGGAAGTGCATCCGAAGTCACTGAAATTCAATCATATCTACGACCACGTGAAGCCCGTTCGTCAGCGCTGGTTTGGCTGCGCCTGCTGCCCGCCCAATATCGCCCGCGTGCTGACCTCACTCGGCCATTACCTCTACACGCCGCGCGAGGATGCGCTGTATATCAACCTGTATGTCGGCAATAGCGTGGAAATCCCGGTGGGTGACCAGGCGCTGCGCCTGCGGATAAGCGGCAACTATCCGTGGCAGGAGCAGGTCACCATTTCCATCGATTCGCCGCAACCGCTAGACCACACGCTGGCGCTGCGTCTGCCGGACTGGTGCGATAATCCGCAGGTTTCACTGAACGGTGTGGACGTCGTGAAAGACATCCGCAAAGGTTATTTGCACATTCCGCACCGCTGGCAGGAGGGCGATATCCTCACGCTGACGCTGCCCATGCCAGTACGCCGGGTCTACGGCAACCCGCTGCTGCGCCACGTTGCAGGCAAAGTGGCCATTCAACGTGGTCCGCTGGTCTATTGCCTGGAGCAGGCGGATAACGGGGAAGAGTTGCATAACCTGTGGCTCTCACCGCAGGCGACCTTCACCGTCTTTGAGGGCAAGGGGATTTTCGCCCACAAAATGCTGATTCAGGCGCCCGGCTATAAGCAAACGGCGGCGGATGCGGGTCAACAGGCGCTGTGGAGTTACGACAACACGCCCGCACAACGCCAGGCGCAGACGCTGACCTTTATTCCGTGGTTCTCCTGGGCGAACCGTGGCGAAGGAGAGATGCGGATTTGGGTTAACGAGGAAAGGTAAGGCGAAACGACAGGGATTGGGATGTCCCGGATGCGCTGCGCTTATCCGGGCTACCGCCATGTTGTCGCCCCGCTACCGGGGATGCCGGGTTTTATTTAAGCAGACGAACCCGGCAGGCTTTGCCTTTGATTTTGCCCTGCTGGAGCTGCTTCCAGGCCTGGTTTGCCACGGACTGGCGCACGGCAACATAGGCATGCATCGGGTGCATATCGATCTTGCCGATATCTGCTCCATCCAGCCCAATATCACCGGTCAGTGCGCCCAGAATATAGCCCGGGCGCATTTTGGCTTTCTTGCCGCCATCAATGCACAGCGTCGCCATTTCTGCTTCCAGCGGCTTGATGTTGTTGCTGATAACCGGGGATTGCCAGTCGAGCGAAATAGCCAGCATCTCGCCGAGAATCGCCGCACGCTGGGCTTCTTCCGGCGCACACAGGCTAAGCACCATGCCGCTCTGCCCGGCACGGGCGGTACGGCCAATGCGGTGTACGTGCACTTCCGGGTCCCAGGACAGCTCGTAGTTGATCACCATTTCCAGCGCTTTGATGTCCAACCCGCGCGCGGCGACGTCGGTGGCCACCAGCACTCGGCTGCTGCCGTTGGCAAAGCGCACCAGCGTCTGGTCGCGGTCACGTTGTTCCATGTCGCCGTGCAGCGCCAGCGCGCTCTGGTTACGCTCATTCAGGGCATCGCACACTTCCTGGCAATCTTTTTTGGTGTTACAGAACACCACGCAGGAGGCCGGCTGATGCTTGCTTAACAGGCTCAGCAGCAGCGGAATTTTTTCCCGGCGCGAGACTTCGTAGAAATGCTGTTCTACCGCTGGTAAGGCGTCGACCGAGTCGATTTCGATGGTCTGCGGGTCGCGCTGGAAGCGGGTGCTGATGGCCGCAATCGCCGCAGGCCACGTGGCGGAAAAGAGCAGCGTCTGGCGGCGTTCTGGCGCGTGGCGCAAAATCGCGTCGATGGCGTCGCTAAAGCCCATATCGAGCATGCGATCGGCTTCGTCCAGCACCAGCGTTTTCAGGGCGTCCAGGCTGACGGTAGCTTTTTCCAGATGATCCAGCAGGCGGCCCGGCGTGGCGACGATGATATGCGGCGCATGCTGGAGCGAATCACGCTGTGCGCCAAACGGCACGCCGCCACACAGGGTCAGAATTTTAATATTCGGCAGGTAACGGGCCAGACGGCGGAGTTCTTTAGCGACCTGATCGGCCAGCTCACGCGTCGGGCATAACACCAGAGATTGGGTCACAAACTGGCTGGCATCGATGTGCTGCAGCAAGCCTAAGCCAAAGGCGGCGGTTTTGCCGCTGCCGGTCTGCGCCTGTACGCGTACGTCTTTGCCTTCAAGGATCGCCGGCAATGCCGTCGCCTGGACCGGGGTCATGGAGTGATAACCCAGCTCATCAAGGTTGGCGAGGAGTTCAGCGGGCAAAGCATTTAAAGTTGAAAAGGCGGTCACGGTGTTATCTCTGAGTAGTTGCAGGCCGCTATGCTAGCAGACTGCGGGCAACGGGTCATTGCGGCCTGTGTAAACGAGGACATTTCTTGTGCGTTTCTGTCTAAGTGTCGAGGCATGTTCCCCCCCCTCACCCTAGCCCTCTCCCTCAAGAGAGAGGGAACCGATCGAGCGCACAGTATGTTTCATCGCTCGGTCGTAGCCCCGTTAAGCGTAGCGCCACCGGGGATTCTTATTACTTCGTAAACAATGCTTTATCGCGCAAGACGTGGTCATTGCCGCGACGGCGGGTAAAGCCGATACGGTCAAAATACTCCAGGATCTGAATCGCCAGCTTGCGTCCGACGTTGAGGGTGTCGCGGAAATCCGCCGCGCTGGTGGAGCCGTGAATCGGATCGCGGTCGCGGATCATACTGGCGAACGCGACAATCCGATCGTTGCGGTAATAACGATCTTTGACGATCGCCGTTATCAGCCCTTGCTGTGCCGCCTGGCGCAACACGCTGCGCATCACCTGCTCATCGGCACCGGTTTCCCGCGCTAAATCGCGCACCCACCAGGGTTCATCACCAAACAGCGATTCGGCGCGCTGCCAGATGGCGGCCTGCTCGTCGGTAAAGCCCGCTTTGTGATCAGGCAGATGCAGCCAGCCATGGTGACTGCGGATCGCCCCGCCGTCGCGCATCTGTTCAATTAGCGTGAGTACCAGCGCTTCGTCTTCCATCGGCAGCGCCATACGGCGTAAACGCTCGCGGCCAGGCCCGGGTTCATCCGCATGCTGATCGTGATACTGAGCCAGCGTGGCGAGTAATTTACGCTGCCAGCCTGCGGCCACCGGCGCACTGAGCAGATTGTCTCCTGCGCGGATAAAACCCGGTTCGTTCACCAACGCCTCAAGCCCGGCGTCATTTAACTGCCGCGCCCAGGCAAACGCCGGCAGGTTCACCGCCCCGCGTTGCAGATGTACGGCCAGCGCCTGCGCATCGCTTTCTGTTACCGCCAGTGTGCCAATCCACTGCTGATACTCCGGTTTACGCTTGCCGCGACGCGGTGGGTTCAACGCCACTACACGCGCGCCTGCCAGCGTTTCACGGGCAGAAATATCCCGCAGCACCAGCCTGTCGTTATCCGCTAACCACAGCGGCGTATCAAGCACCAGCTCTGCCAGGTTGTTATCCAGTAACGACACGCGCCCGGTAATATGGCTGGCGGCATGATGAATATGCAGCGGTTGCCACTGGGTCAGCGGCGTATGGGTGTGCAGCGCCACTATCACTCGCTCAGAAGGTTCGGGTGGTGTGACGCAAAGCAGCCAGTCGCCTCGGGTCAAATCATCTTTTTCCGCATCACCGGCAATATTCAGGGCAATACGCTGCCCGGCGTGCGCCCACTCGGTCGGCTGATTCTGCGCATGCAGGCTACGTACGCGCATCGGCTTACTCGCCCCGGTGAGCCACAGCGTATCGCCCACGCGCACGTCGCCCGACAGCGCGGTTCCTGTCACCACCAACCCCGCGCCTTTCACCGTAAACGCGCGGTCGACTGCCAGACGAAAACGCTGATGCTGTGGATGGGCACGCGCAGACAGTTGCAGTAGGTGCGCGCGCAGTTCGTCAATGCCGCGTGATTCGGTCGCAGCGGTGACAAAGAACGCCGCATCCTGCCAGCCAAATTCGCTCAGCGTCGCCAGAACGTCCTGACGCACCGCATCAATACGCGCCTCATCCACTCTGTCGGCTTTGGTCAGCGCGACCGTCAGCGCCGGGTTACCCGTCAGTTGCAAAATCGCCAGATGCTCGCGGGTTTGCGCCATCACGCCATCGTCGCAGGCCACCACCAGCAATGCGTGGTCGATACCGCCCACGCCTGCGAGCATATTGGAGAGAAATTTCTCGTGACCCGGCACATCAATAAAGCCCGGCACACTGCCATCCGGCTGTGGCCAATAGGCATAGCCGAGATCGATGGTCATGCCGCGCGCTTTCTCTTCCGGCAAACGGTCGGCATTCACGCCGGTAATCGCCTGCAACAATGTCGTTTTGCCGTGGTCGACGTGTCCGGCGGTGGCAATAATCATTTCAACAGCATCTCCAGAAATCGGGGTTCATTCTCAAGACAACGTAAATCCAGCCACAGGCGCCCATCATAGATACGCCCCAGCACCGGCTCTGGCAGATTACGCCATGATGCTGCGAGGGCTTCCAGACGGCGACCGCTGCCGTCACGCGGGGTAAAGGTCAGCGCGGCACTGGGCAGCCTGTCCACCGGCAACGAACCGCTGCCAATTTGTGATAAACAGGACTCAACGTGCAGGTCAAATTCGTCGTAATGCCCGGACAGCACTTTGGCCAGCCGCAATGCCTGCTGGCGAATCTCTTCCGGGTGACGCGTCAGCAGACGCAGGGTCGGTAAAGTGTCGCGCAGTTTTTCCGGGTGCAGATACAGGCGCAGCGTCGCTTCAAGCGCCGCCAGGGTCATTTTGTCCGCCCGTAGCGCACGCTTGAGCGGGTGGCGCTGCAACTTTTCAATCAGCGCTTTTTTCCCAACGATAATTCCGGCCTGCGGGCCACCAAGCAGTTTGTCGCCGGAAAAACTCACCAGGCTCACCCCGGCGGCAATCAGCTCCTGCGGCATTGGCTCTTTTGGCAAACCATAGCGACTTAAATCCACCAGCGAACCACTGCCCAAATCGGCAATCACCGGCACATTCAGCTCGTTACCCAGCGTCACCAGATCCGCTTCATCTACCGTTTTGGTAAAGCCTTCAATGTGATAGTTGCTGGTATGGACCTTCATCAGCAGCGCGGTATTGTCGTTCACCGCCTCGCGATAATCTTTCGCATGGGTGCGGTTAGTGGTGCCGACCTCCTGCAGAATGCAGCCCGCCTGGCGCATGACATCCGGAATCCGAAACGCGCCGCCAATTTCCACCAGCTCACCGCGGGAGACCACCACCTCTTTGCCGCTGGCGGTGGCTGCAAGCATCAACAGCACCGCCGCCGCATTGTTATTGACGATGCAGGCATCCTCCGCACCCGTCAGGCGGCACAGGAGCTCGGCCAGAGCCTGGTCGCGGTGCCCGCGTCCGGCGTCATCCAGCGAATACTCCAGCGTCACGGGTGAACGCATCGCCTGCGCGACGGCATCAATCGCCGCTTCCGCCTGTAGCGCACGCCCGAGATTGGTGTGCAGCACCGTGCCTGTCAGGTTGATAACCGGACGCAGCGCGCTGGCACTTTCATCCATCAGGCGCTGATATGTGGCCTGTGCCCAGTCGCGACACCAGGCGGGCAAGGCCTGCACCTGGCGAATGTCATCACGGGCTTCATCCTGCAACTGGCGCAGTATTTCCGCCACGCGGCTATGACCGAACTCGGTCAGTAAAGGAGTGAACGCCTCATCACGTAACAGGCGATCGGTCGAGGGGATCTGGCTGTAAAGCGAGTGATTTTCCGTTGTCATGAAATGGCCTGGCTGAGGGTTGCCCCCTCCCGCCAGGAGAGGGGTCGACATGAGGGGATTGTACAGCGAGTTGGTTCAGGCTGACATAACGGGCATCAATCCTTTGGCGGTTCTGTGCGCGCAAAGCTTTCACGCTGAAAGAGATTTTCCACCAGCTTGACCAGCTGTGGCCGCTCAACGCACCAGCCGGGGGAGACACGGCGGAAATTGAGGTAACCAATGGCACAGGCAATAGCAACGGTAGCGAGGTTCATCTCATCAACACGTAGCGCCCCTTCGTTGATATAGCTCTCCAGGGTGTCGAGGCCGCGACTGATTTTCTCACGCTGGCGTAAGAGTTCCGTTTCCGACTGCTGCTCAACCGGGCGCGCCTGCTCACGTACAGAAACCAGCCCCGCATCCATAATGCCGTCCGCCAGAGCTTCAATCTGACGAATTTTCAGCGCGGCTTTAGGGTCAGCCGGCAGCATAGCCGGTGCGATGCCCAACAGTTCGATATATTCGGCAATGATCGGCGAGTCGTACCACACGTCACCTTCATCGGTGACTAGGGCCGGCACTTTTCCCAACGGGTTGTAGTGGGCCACCCCGTTGATGGCGTTGTAGGGCTGTTCATTCACAAATTCGAAGGTGATGCCCTTCTCCAGCAGGATGACCGATATTTTTCGCACAAAGGGGCTGGTATAGCTGCCGATGAGTTTCATTGCCTTCTCCTTTTTGCCAACAAAACATTAAGTATGTACTACCCGGACCAAAGCGCGCGCAGACTGTTTCATAAATGTGAAAACTCCGCTGACTATATTGAGCATCGCGTCCAGCGCGGCGCTGAAATTGAAAGGGAATTACAGAGGGTCAGGATAGCGAAAACCACAGTTTGCGACCGATCACACTCGGAAAACTCCTGGCGAAAATATCTTGTGATGAAGATCACAAACAAACAACAAACCCGAAGCTAACAATTGTGATTAACATCACATTAACAGCCATGTCGCGGTGAATTTTTCACCTTTGTTCTTTTTTACACACTCCTTTTGTGATGCAGATCACTACATTGACTGGCATACCCCCAGCATTAACGTGATCTACATCACATAAAATGGCGCCATCTGGACAGTTCGTCGATTCGGTGCGAGATTTCGCAGCACAGATCATGGGTCCGGCTACCTCTGCCGCCACGTTAACAACAAAACCTCGGGCTTCCGGCCTGTGAGATAGCAAACATAAGAAGGGGTGTTTTATGTCATCCGATATCAAGATCAGAGTGTAAAGCTTTGGTCGCTTCCTCAGCAACATGGTAATGCCAAATATCGGCGCGTTTATCGCGTGGGGTATTATTACCGCATTGTTTATTCCTACAGGATGGTTACCAAACGAAACGCTGGCGAAGCTCGTCGGCCCAATGATTACTTACCTGCTGCCGCTGCTCATCGGTTTTACCGGTGGTCGTCTGGTGGGTGGCGATCGCGGTGGTGTGGTTGGTGCAATCACAACAATGGGTGTTATCGTCGGTGCTGATATGCCGATGTTCCTGGGTGCAATGATCGCCGGTCCTCTGGGCGGCCTGTGCATCAAGAAATTTGACGCCGCTGTAGACGGTAAGATCAAATCCGGTTTCGAAATGCTGGTGAATAACTTCTCCGCTGGCATCATCGGTATGATCCTGGCGCTGCTGGCGTTCAAAGGCATCGGTCCTGCGGTTGAAGTGCTGTCCAAAGTGCTGGCTGCTGGCGTTAACTTCATGGTTGCGCACGACATGCTGCCGCTGGCGTCCATCTTTGTTGAACCGGCGAAAATCCTGTTCCTCAACAACGCCATCAACCACGGTATCTTCTCGCCGCTGGGTATTCAGCAGTCTCATGACCTCGGCAAGTCTATCTTCTTCCTCATTGAAGCAAACCCGGGTCCGGGTATGGGCGTCCTGCTGGCGTACATGTTCTTCGGTCGTGGTAGTGCTCGTCAGTCTGCTGGCGGCGCGGCTATCATCCACTTCCTGGGTGGTATCCACGAAATTTACTTCCCGTACGTGCTGATGAACCCACGTCTGCTGCTGGCCGTAATCCTCGGCGGTATGACTGGCGTGTTCACTCTGAGCGTGCTGAACGGTGGTCTGATATCTCCGGCTTCCCCGGGTTCCATCCTGTCCGTACTGGCAATGACGCCGAAAGGCGCTTACTTCGCTAACATCGTGGCTATCTTCGCTGCGCTGATCGTCTCCTTTGTTATCTCCGCGATTCTGCTGAAAACCAGCAAAGTCAAAGAAGAAGACGAAGACATCGAAGCCGCTACCCGTCGTGTACAGGACATGAAGGCACAGTCTAAAGGCGCTACTCCGCTGGCAGCTGGCGACGTGACCAACGACCTGAGCCACGTACGTAAAATCATCGTTGCCTGTGATGCCGGTATGGGTTCCAGCGCAATGGGTGCAGGTGTACTGCGTAAGAAAGTCCATGATGCCGGTCTGACCAACATCTCTGTGACCAACAGCGCTATCAACAGCCTGCCGTCTGACGTTGACCTGGTGATTACTCACCGTGACCTGACCGAGCGCGCTATGCGTCAGGCGCCTCAGGCACAGCACATTTCACTGACCAACTTCCTGGACAGCGGCCTGTATACCAACCTGACTGAACGCCTGGTTGCAGCACAGCGCCACGCGGACAACAGCGTAAAGGTTCAGGCCAGCTTGCAGGATAGCTTTGATGCTGGCGACAGCAACCTGTTCAAGCTGGGTGCAGAAAACGTGTTCCTGGGTCGTACTGCAAGTAACAAAGAAGAAGCCATCCGTTTTGCCGGTGAGCAACTGGTAAAAGGCGGTTATGTTCAGCCGGAATACGTT
Organism: Phytobacter sp. V69; assembly: GCF_965644215.1. Taxonomy (NCBI): domain Bacteria; kingdom Pseudomonadati; phylum Pseudomonadota; class Gammaproteobacteria; order Enterobacterales; family Enterobacteriaceae; genus Phytobacter; species Phytobacter sp. V69. Next base: position 13,458 of record NZ_CBFFRL010000016.1, on the reverse strand, counting down.
GACGCGATGCTGGAACGCGAAAAACTGACCCCGACCTATCTGGGTGAGTCCATCGCTGTACCGCACGGCACCGTTGAAGCGAAAGATCGCGTGCTGAAAACCGGCGTAGTATTCTGCCAGTATCCGGAAGGTGTTCGCTTCGGTGAAGAAGAAGATGACATCGCACGCCTGGTTATCGGTATCGCCGCTCGCAACAACGAGCACATTCAGGTGATTACCAGCCTGACCAACGCGCTGGATGATGAAACCGTTATCGAGCGTCTGGCAAATACCAGCAGCGTTGAAGAAGTACTGACTCTGCTGAAAGCATAATGTTCGAATTATCCCAGGAATAATTCGGGTGGCAGGAAGGCAGGCAACACCACACATCCAACAGGATGTGTGAGGAAGCCAACCCACCTGTCACCTGAACCAAAAAGCGGATATACCTCTCCCTTTGGGGAGAGGGTTCGGGTGAGGAGAATTTTACGTGGTTCCTCACCCCAGCCCTCTCGGGTAAAAACATTGATGAAGGTTAAGACTATGAAAGCATTACATTTTGGCGCAGGTAATATCGGACGTGGCTTCATCGGCAAACTGCTGGCTGACGCGGGGATTACGCTGACATTCGCCGATGTGAATCAGGTGGTTCTCGACGCCCTTAATGCCCGTCATAGCTATCAGGTACATGTTGTTGGTGAAAATGAGCAGGTCGACACCGTTTCCGGTGTTAACGCTGTAAGCAGCATCGGTGATGACGTCGTTGAACTGATTGCCTCTGTGGACCTGGTAACTACCGCTGTTGGCCCGGTTGTGCTGGAGCGTATCGCCCCGGCCATCGCCAAAGGCCTAGCAAAACGCAAAGCGCAGGGCGTAGAAGCGCCGCTGAATATCATCGCCTGCGAGAACATGGTGCGCGGCACCTCTCAGCTGAAAGGCCATGTGTTTAACGCGCTGGCAGAAGAAGATAAAGCGTGGGTTGAAGCCCATGTTGGTTTTGTGGATTCCGCAGTAGACCGCATTGTTCCACCTTCTGAATCTGCGACCCACGACCCGCTGGAAGTGACCGTAGAAACCTTTAGCGAGTGGATTGTCGACAAAACTCAGTTCGTTGGCGACCTGCCAAACATCCCGGGCATGGAGTTAACCGACAATCTGATGGCGTTTGTTGAGCGCAAGCTCTTCACGTTGAACACCGGGCATGCTATAACCGCGTACCTTGGACAACAGACCGGTCATCAGACCATTCGCGACGCCATTCTGGATGACAGCATCCGTGCAGTGGTGAAAGGCGCAATGGAAGAGAGTGGCGCGGTTCTGATCAAGCGCTACGGCTTCGATGCAGCCAAACACGCCGCGTATATCGAAAAAATCCTTGGTCGTTTTGAAAACCCATACCTGAAAGATGATGTTGAGCGCGTAGGCCGTCAGCCGCTGCGTAAACTGAGCGCAGGCGATCGTCTGATCAAGCCGCTGCTCGGCACGCTGGAATACGGTTTACCGCACGCGAACCTGGTCAAAGGTATCGCCGCTGCCATGCATTACCGCAGCGAACAAGATCCGCAGGCGCAGGAATTAGCGACCTTAATTGAAGAAAAAGGCCCACAGGCCGCGCTGGTGCAGATCTCTGATCTGGACGCAGCAAGCGACGTGGTAGCCGAAGCTGTCAACGCATACAACGCAAAGGCATGATGCCGAATATGGCGCGGGACATCCCGCGCCTGTTAACAAGATTGTCAGATATGCAGGCAATAATGGAACTAACACAGGCTTTCGAAAACCGTGTGCTCGAGCGTCTGAATGCTGGCAAAACCGTACGAAGCTTTCTGATTGCCGCCGTCGAGTTGTTGACCGAGGCGGTGAATATTCTGGTGCTTCAGGTCTTCCGCAAAGACGACTATGCAGTGAAATACGCTGTAGAGCCGTTGCTTGACGGAGATGGACCGCTGGGCAATTTATCCGTGCGCTTAAAACTGATTTATGGGCTTGGCGTTATTAGCCGGCATGAGTACGAAGACGCGGAATTGTTGATGGCGTTACGTGAAGAGCTGAACCACGACGGCACAGAATACTCCTTCACCGATGATGAGATTCTGGGACCGTTTGGCGAATTACACTGCGTGGCGGCGCTGCCGCCAACGCCACCCTTCGATAATAGCGACCCCGACCTGTTCGCTATGCAAAAACAACGCTACCAACAGGTCGTTCGTTCAACCATGGTGCTGTCCCTGACCGAGCTGATTTCCCGAATCAGCTTGAAAAAAGCGTTCCAGAAATAAGCTCGCCGGGTTTATGCTCCCGGTTGTTCTGCCTCTTCTTCCTCAGCACACGCGGGCCGATAAAGTTTCCGATAATGTTCCAGTCGCTCCCGGTACATCTCGATTTTTTCCGCGGGGATGTCGTCAGGAACGCGGTCCAATTTACGTTTATGTGCCAGATACTCACGAAACGCCTGGCTGGAAGCCATAAAATCGATCGCTTTGTCGATGATTTGCGGGGTGTTGTCACCTAACTTAGCCATTTTCTCATCTCCTTTTCGCTCAACCGTAAAGATAAGATGGACCGACATGCGGGATACTTTTAGTGTTTCCGTGCTTTTCTGGGGTTGTTCGCCGCAATGCGGTATCCTTATATTTTAATCCACTGAAACACATTCCTATGAAAGAAGTTGAAAAGAACGAAATTAAACGCCTGAGCGACCGCCTCGACCTCATTCGCCACCAGCAGGCTGCTTTATCTCTGGTTGAATCCGCCGAAAAGTACGCGGAGCTGGAGAAAGAAAAAGAGACTATCGAAGCTGAAATCGAACGTCTGCGCGGCCAGTACAGCCAGAAGCTCAGTAAAGAAGCGCAAAAGCTGGTGAGCATGCCGTTCAAGCGCGCCATCACCAAAAAAGAGCAGGCCGACCTCGGCAAGCTGAAGAAAAGCGTGCGTGGCATTGTGGTTGTGCACCCGATGACCGCACTGGGCCGCGAGATGGGCCTCAAAGAGATGACAGGTTTTTCGAAGACCAATTTCTGATCTCCTCCCCTTCTTAACCGAAGGGGATCCCTTTTTCTCCGTAAAAATCCATCCCATCAGGCGTAATCGGCGCAGGAAGTTTGAGCACTGCCCAGGTTCAAACTGGCAAGCAAGATAGCCTGATGGAATGGATTTCAAGTGGCCCTACCACTTTACGCATTAATGCGTGTCACTTCACACCCCGCAAAATCACATAAAATTAACATTGCCATTACAAAGCAGCCAATTAACCTTGTGCTTATGCGTTGTGCTGCTGGTAACTGGCAGTACCACTTTTCCCCCGAATTTGACTGACACGGAGCAGACCATGACCGCGATTGCTGAACGGCTTTCTGAGGATGTTGCCCGGCGAATCAGAACGCTTATTCGTGAAAAAGGGCTCGAGGCGGGCATGCGTTTGCCCTCTGAGCGGCAGCTGGCTTTACAGCTTGGCATCTCCCGTAATTCCCTGCGGGAGGCGATCGCCAAACTCATCAGCGAAGGGGTTCTGCTGAGCCGACACGGCGGTGGCACCTTTGTGCGCTGGCAGCATGAAGCCTGGTCAGAACAGAGCATTGTGCAGCCGCTTAAGACGCTGCTGGAAGACGACCCGGATTACAGCTTCGATATTCTGGAAGCACGCCATGCAATTGAAGGCAGTACCGCCTGGCATGCGGCCTTACGCGCCACGCCCATCGAGAAAGAAAAAATCCGCCTCTGCTTTGAAGCCACGCTGGTCGATGACCCGGATTTAGCGTCGCAGGCGGACGTGCGGTTTCACCTCGCCATTGCTGAGGCCTCGCACAACATCGTCCTGCTACAAACCATGCGCGGCTTTTTCGATCTGCTGCAAAGCTCGGTTAAACAAAGCCGCCAGCGCATGTACCAGGTTCCACCCGTCTTTACCCAGTTAACCGGGCAGCACCGGGAAATTATGGATGCCATTTTCGCGGGTGATGCCCAGCACGCGCGCGACGCCATGATGGCGCACCTCGGTTTTGTCCACACCACGATTCGTCAGTTTGATGAAGACCAGGCGCGCAGCGCGCGCATCACTCGCCTGCCCAATGAACGGCACACGCATCCCTTTGGAGACCCAGCATGATCATTTCCGCCGCCAGCGACTACCGCGCTGCCGCCCAACGCATTCTGCCCCCTTTTCTGTTCCACTACATCGACGGTGGTGCCTACGCAGAGTACACGCTGCGTCGAAATGTGGAAGATTTGGGCCAGGTTGCCCTGCGCCAGCGGGTGCTGAAGAATATGTCAGCGCTGAGCACGGAAACCACGCTGTTTAACGAGAAGCTCTCTATGCCCGTCGCACTGGCTCCCGTGGGGCTCTGCGGCATGTACGCGCGTCGCGGTGAAGTCCAGGCGGCAGGCGCGGCGGATGCGAAAGGGATTCCGTTTACCTTATCGACCGTTTCCGTCTGTCCGATTGAAGAAGTGGCCCCCACCATCAAACACCCAATGTGGTTCCAGCTGTACGTCCTGCGCGATCGCGGATTTATGCGCAATGCGCTGGAGCGTGCGAAAGCGGCGGGCTGCTCCACGCTGGTTTTCACCGTTGATATGCCGACACCAGGGGCGCGTTATCGCGACGCGCACTCCGGCATGAGTGGACAAAACGCCGCACTTCGCCGCTACTGGCAGGCGGTGACCCATCCACAATGGGCGTGGGATGTGGGTCTTAATGGCAGGCCGCACGATTTAGGCAATATCTCGACTTATCTGGGTAAACCCACCGGGCTTGAAGATTATATCGGCTGGCTGGCGACCAATTTCGATCCGTCCATCTCCTGGAAAGACCTTGAGTGGATCCGGGAATTCTGGGATGGCCCGATGGTGATCAAAGGGATCCTCGATCCGGAGGATGCGCGGGACGCGGTACGCTTTGGCGCAGACGGGATAGTGGTGTCTAACCACGGTGGCCGTCAGCTTGATGGTGTGCTCTCTTCCGCCCGCGCGCTGCCCGCCATTGCCGATGCGGTTAAAGGGGATATCGCCATTCTGGCGGATAGCGGCATTCGTAACGGGCTGGACGTGGTACGCATGATTGCGCTGGGCGCAGACACTGTGCTGCTGGGCCGTGCGTATCTCTACGCGCTGGCGACGCACGGCCGTGCCGGGGTGACAAACCTGCTGAATCTGATCGAAAAAGAGATGCGGGTGGCGATGACCCTGACCGGGGCGAAATCCATCAGTGAAATCAGCAAAGACTCGCTAGTACAGGAGCTGAATAAACTTCCGGCGGCGCTGGCACCGTTGTCGCACGGGGATGCGGCTTAAACCAGTGCCTTTCCCCTCACCCTAACCCTCTCCTCAGAGGGGCGAGGGGACTGCATCGTGCGGTTTGCTATATTTCACCGCCCGGAGCTGCCGGGTGTTCTCCCTCTCCCTTTTAGGGAGAGGGCCGGGGTGAGGGTCAGGAAAAATTCTGCTATCCTGCCCCCGCTATCAAGGGGGCAGCATGTTAAACATCGTTTTATTCGAACCAGAAATCCCACCCAATACCGGGAACATCATTCGCCTATGCGCCAACACGGGCTTTAGCCTGCATATCATCGAACCCATGGGCTTTACCTGGGATGATAAGCGACTGCGTCGTGCCGGGCTGGATTACCACGAATTTACCGCCGTGAAGCGCCACCACGACTATGCAGCGTTTGTTGAAGCCGAGAAGCCGGAGCGTCTGTTTGCCCTCACCACCAAAGGCACGCCGACACACAGCGCGGTGAGTTATCAGGACGGGGATTTTCTGATGTTTGGTCCGGAAACGCGCGGCTTGCCTGCCACTATTCTGGACGCGCTGCCGCCACAGCAAAAGATTCGCATTCCGATGATGCCGGACAGCCGCAGCATGAACTTGTCTAACGCGGTATCGGTCGTGGTGTATGAAGCCTGGCGCCAGTTGGAATATTCTGGCGCAGTATTGCGTAGCTAAGTCAGCTTTCTCCCGGAGGCGGCGCGTAGCGCCTGTCCGGGCTACCAGACAGCGCTCGGTTTTGTAGCCCGGACAGATGCGTAGCATCGCCTCCGGGCAATAAATCAAATGCCGTCGCCGTACTCGAACCCGTGATTAATCCCATTAAAATGCTGATCCATATCCATCGCGGGTTTGTCTGATTCCGGCTTGCCGACAATACGTGCCGGAACGCCTGCGGCGGTGGTATGCGGTGGTACGGGCTGCAAGACCACGGAGCCCGCGCCAATTTTCGCGCCGCGCCCCACTTCGATATTGCCGAGGATTTTCGCCCCTGCGCCAATCATCACCCCTTCACGGATTTTCGGGTGGCGGTCGCCGCTGGTTTTGCCGGTACCGCCCAGCGTCACCGACTGCAGAATTGATACGTCGTCTTCAATTACCGCCGTTTCACCCACCACGATGCCGGTTGCATGGTCGAGCATGATGCCGCGACCGATTTTTGCCGCCGGGTGGATATCGACCTGAAAGGTCACCGACACCTGATTCTGCAGGAAAATCGCCAGCGCACGACGGCCCTGGTTCCACAGCCAGTGGCCAATACGATAGGACTGGAGCGCATGGAACCCTTTCAGGTAAAGCAAGGGCGTGGAATATTTATCTACCGCCGGGTCACGCGTGCGCACCGCCTGAATATCGCAGGCTGCCGAGGCGATCATCTCCGGATCGGCCGCATAGGCCTCTTCGACCACTTCACGAATCGCGATGGCAGGCATGATGGATGACGCCAGCTTGTTGGCCAGCATATAGCTCAGCGCGCTGCCCAGGTTTTCATGCTTGAGTAACGTTGCGTGGTAAAAACTGGCCAGCATCGGCTCACAGTCCGCCAGCGCCCGGGCTTCGGCTTTAATATTATTCCAGACCAGATCCAGTTCTTCACACGGCATTGCTTACTCCAGACGTAATAAGTTCAGCCAGTCACGGCTTAACTGGCTGAGGACATAAACACAAAATCATTCTTGCTCCGTCGCGACGGCAAGGCTGGAAATCCCCAGGAGCTTACATGAGTAAGTGACCAGGATGAGCAGCCGAAGCCAACAAAGAGGCAGCATGAAGGATGAAGTGTGTGCTAAATATTGCTGCGCTCGTCCTTGCGCGCGCGACCTAATAAGGTCAATGCTGCCTCGCGCGCATTTTTTCCGCAATACAATACCTGATAAATTTCCTCGGTTATTGGCATTTCGACGCCAAAACGATGCGCCAGGGCGCGAACTTCTTTGGTATTGCGGTAGCCTTCGACAACCTGACCAATCTGGTCCTGGGCCGTTTGCACGTCCATTCCCTGGCCAAGCGCCATGCCGAAACGGCGGTTGCGCGACTGGTTATCAGTACAGGTCAGCACCAAATCCCCTAAACCCGCCATGCCCATAAAGGTGGCAGGATCGGCACCCAGCGCCGCGCCCAGACGCGACATTTCGGTCAAACCGCGGGTGATCAGCGCCGTACGGGCGTTAGCACCAAAACCGATACCGTCAGACATGCCTGCACCAATCGCAATCACGTTCTTCACCGCGCCGCCAAGCTGCACGCCAATGAAATCCGGATTGCTGTAGACGCGGAAGCTTTTGCCACAGTGCAAAAGCTGCTGGAGATCGTCGGCAAACACCGGGTCAGTCGACGCCAGAGAAATCGCCGTTGGCAAGCCTGCCGCCAGCTCCTTCGCGAAGGTTGGACCGGAGATAACCGCCAGAGGGATCGCATCGCCCAGTACTTCACGGGCGACATCCTGCAACAGGCGCCCCGTCTCGGCTTCCAGACCTTTGGTGGCCCAGACAATACGCGCATCGCTGCGCATCAGCGGTTTAATCTGCTGCAAAACGTTGCCAAACACATGGCTTGGGACCACAACAAGAATGTTGCGGCTCATCGCCAGCGCGGTCGCCAGGTCGCTTTCCAGCTGCAGCGTATCGGGGAAAGGCACATCGGGAAGGAAGGCCACATTGCAACGAACATGTTGCAGCGTCGCGATGTGCTTCGGGTCATGGCCCCAGAGAACGACCTGGTGGCCATTTCTTGCCAGTGTGATGGCAAGAGCGGTGCCGTAAGAGCCGGCACCGATCACAGTCATTTCAGCATTGCGTGCGTTCATCAGGCATCCTGATGTTGTTCAGCACCTTCGCCAGACTGCTGTTGCAGATAGTTCATGAACAGCGCATCAAAGTTAACCGGCGCAAGGTTCAGTTGCGGGAAAGTACCGCGGGAAACCAGGCTGGTGATGCACTCACGCGCGTAAGGGAACAGAATGTTCGGGCAATACGCACCGAGGCAATGAGCCATCTGGGTACCATCAATGCCTTCGATGGAGAAGATGCCGCCTTGCTGTACTTCACACAGGAAGCCAGTTTCTTCGCCCAGGGAAGCGGTAACGGTAACACGCAGTACCACTTCGTACACGCCGTCAGCCAGCTGAGTGGATGCAGTATCCAGATCCAGCTTCACTTCCGGCTGCCAGTCTTTCTGAAACACGTGCGGAGCATTCGGTGCTTCAAAAGAGATATCTTTAGTGTAGATGCGTTGAATCTGGAAAGTCATTTCAGTGTTATTTTGTTCTGACATGTCTAAAAACCCTTAAGTGTTGTCCTTGATACGCTTTAATCTTCAGGCTGCCTCTGTTTGTCGGCCTTGATGCAACGTGAATCACTTCGTCTATGCATTAACGCAACAGCGGATCGAGCCCACCGCGCGCGTCCAGCGCATGTAAATCATCACAGCCGCCAATGTGCTGTGCATCGATAAAAATCTGCGGTACCGTCGTGCGGCCACTACGTTGAATCATCTCTTCACGTTTAACCGCGTCCCCATCGATCGGCAGTTCTTCAAAAGAAACGCCTTTGCTGCTCAGCAGCGCTTTTGCGCGATGGCAAAACGGACAGGTTGCTTTGGTGTAGATCTCAATATTGGCCATGACTGTTCCTCTGAATATTACTTACCACGTACCAGCGGAAGATTCTCGCCGCTCCAGCCCGCGATGCCTTCTTTGAGCACGAACACCTGCTCAAAACCGGCTTTGGTCAGTGCGTTAGCAGGTTCCTGAGCCTGCATTCCGGAGCCGTCCACGACGATAACCGGTTTGCTTTTGTGTTTCTCAAGTTCACCTACATTATTGGCTTTGATTTCAGTTGGCAGCAAATTCACTGAACCTGCGATATGACCTTTTCGGAAATCATCGCGCTGGCGCAAGTCCACGATCACGGCATCTTCTTTGTTGATAAGACGCGTCGCTTCACCGCGAGTGATCACTTTCACTTTCGAGGCAAAGCCTTTGAAGGTCATGAACAGCACCGCCCCCAGTAATACAATCCAGGCGAGGCAAAGTATGGGGTGGCGACTAACAAATTGCATAATTTCTTGCATGGGGGGTAACAGCTCCCGAATCAGTGATGAAAAACCAGGAAAGGAGTATACCTGTGCGCTGTAGCAAATACAGCCAGCGAGCGTAATGGAATGCATTTTCTGCGGACTGTTACGAAAAAAATTCATCAACGCCGTGAAATCCTACCCTCGTGCGGCGGTATTCTTTGATCTTCTGCGGCTATTTTATCGATTCAGCTGTAGTAAAATTACGCAAATTTTTTTGTCTTTGAGCATGAGGTTGTCGCAATGTCGGTTTCTAAAAAACCTATGGTACTGGTGATTCTGGATGGCTACGGCTACCGTGAAGACCAGCAGGATAACGCAATTTACAGCGCAAAAACCCCCGTTATGGACGCATTGTGGGCCAAACGTCCGCATACTCTGATTGATGCTTCCGGCCTGGAAGTCGGCCTGCCGGATCGTCAGATGGGCAACTCCGAAGTGGGTCACGTCAACCTGGGCGCGGGCCGCATCGTGTATCAGGATTTGACCCGTCTGGATGTTGAAATCAAAGAGCGTACCTTCTTCACCAACCCGATGCTGGCGGGCGCGGTGGATAAAGCCGTTGCCGCAGGCAAAGCCGTGCACATTATGGGTCTGCTGTCTTCTGGCGGCGTTCACAGCCACGAAGACCACATCCTGGCAATGGTAGAACTGGCCGCTGAACGCGGTGCAGAAAAAATCTACCTGCACGCTTTCCTGGATGGCCGCGATACGCCGCCGCGTAGCGCTGAATCCCCACTGAAACGCTTTGAAGACAAGTTTGCCGCACTGGGCAAAGGCCGCGTAGCGTCTATCATTGGCCGTTACTTCGCGATGGACCGTGACAATCGTTGGGATCGCGTAGAACAGGCTTATGACCTGATGACGCTGGCAAAAGGTGAATTCCAGTTCGCCACCGCCGTTGAAGGTCTGGCAGCAGCTTATGCCCGTGATGAAAACGACGAATTCGTGAAAGCCACAGTGATCCGCGCAGAAGGCCAGGCCGATGCGGCAATGGAAGACGGGGACGCCCTGATTTTCATGAACTTCCGTGCTGACCGCGCGCGTGAAATCACCCGTGCCTTCATCAACAGCGATTTCGACGGTTTCGCGCGTAAGAAAGTGCTGAATCTCGACTTCATCCAGCTGACCGAATACGCCGCAGACATCAAAGCACCTTGCGCTTACCCGCCTGCTTCCCTGGCGAACACTTTTGGCGAGTGGATGGCGAAGAAAGACAAAACTCAGCTGCGCATTTCCGAAACGGAAAAATATGCGCACGTGACGTTCTTCTTCAACGGTGGCGTGGAAGAACCGTTCCCGGGCGAAGACCGCATTCTGATTAAATCCCCGAAAGTGGCGACCTACGATCTGCAGCCGGAAATGAGCTCTGCAGAGCTGACAGAAAAACTGGTTGGCGCTATCACCAGCGGCAAATACGACACCATCATGTGTAACTACCCGAACGGCGACATGGTCGGTCACACCGGTGTGATGGAAGCGGCAATCAAAGCGGTTGAAGCGCTGGACCACTGCGTTGAGCAGGTCGCAAAAGCGGTCGAATCCGTTGGTGGCCAGTTGCTGATCACCGCTGACCACGGTAACGCAGAGCAGATGCGTGACCCGGCAACCGGCCATGCACACACCGCGCACACCAACCTGCCAGTGCCGCTGATTTACGTTGGTGACAAGGAGCTGAAAGCCGTTGAAGGTGGCAAACTTTCCGATATCGCGCCGACCATGCTGACCCTGATGGGCATGGAAATCCCGAAAGAGATGACTGGTAAGCCGCTGTTCATCGTGGAATAATCGCTCCCCATGAGGGGAAAGGCGATTTTTTCTGTCACATTGGCCGCAGTCCGGCCTTTGCTTTGCGCCAGCGCTTTTAGCGCTGGAGCATTGTTGTGCGCCTTTTCTGCCCACGCGGATGACCGCGACCAGTTAAAATCCATTCAGGCGGATATCGCCGCAAAAGAACGCGACGTACGCCAGCAGCAACAGCAGCGCTCCGGCCTGCTTGCGCAACTGAAAGCGCAGGAAGTCGCCATCTCCGCAGCCGCACGTCAGTTACGCGAAACACAGAACACCCTCGCCCAGCTCAATAAGCAAATCGATGCCACGAACGCATCCATCGCCAAACTGGAAAAGCAGAAAGCGACGCAAGAGCATAATCTTGCCGCCCAGTTGGATGCCGCTTTCCGCCAGGGCCAACACACCGGTATTCAGCTGATCCTCAGTGGTGAAGAAACCCAGCGCGGGCAGCGCCTGCAGGCCTATTTCGGCTACCTGAACCAGGCACGGCAGGAGACCATTGCGCAACTTAAGCAAACGCGCGAAGAGGTCGCTACGCAGAAGGCGGAGCTGGAAGAGAAGCAGAGTCAGCAGCAAACGCTGATGTATGAACAAAAAGCACAGCAGGCGAAGCTTGAGCAGGCGCGCAACGAGCGTAAGAAAACTCTCGCCGGGCTGGAGTCATCCATTCAGGAAGGCCAGCAGCAGTTAGGTGAACTGCGGGCGAACGAATCTCGTTTGCGCGATCGCCTGGCCCGTGCCGAAGCCGCAGCCAAAGCGCGCGCCGAGCGTGAAACTCGCGAAGCCCAGGCCGTGCGTGAAAAACAGCAGGATGCATCCCGTAAAGGCACCACCTACAAACCTACCGAAGGCGAACGCTCCCTGATGTCCCGAACGGGCGGACTGGGTGCACCATCCGGCCAGGCTTTCTGGCCTGTTCGCGGTCCGTTGCTACATCGTTATGGCGAACAGCTGCAGGGTGAGCTACGTTGGAAAGGGATTGTTATCGGTGCGTCTGAGGGTAGCGAAGTCAAAGCCGTGGCCGACGGGCGGGTGATTCTCGCCGACTGGCTGCAGGGATATGGCCTGGTGGTCGTGGTTGAGCACGGCAAGGGCGATATGAGTTTGTACGGCTACAACCAGAGCGCGCTGGTGAGCGTAGGCGCGCAAGTCCGCGCCGGCCAGCCGATAGCCCTTGTCGGGAGCAGTGGCGGTCAGGGTAGACCTTCACTTTATTTCGAAATTCGCCGCCAGGGTCAGGCGGTCAATCCACAGCCGTGGTTGGGAAGATAAGTTTTGCTTCAATTTCGTCGCGTATTTATTGTCGCTGCCAGTCTACTGGCTTTTTCCGTGCCAGCGTTTGCCGGCAAACTCGCCATTGTCATTGATGATTTCGGTTATCGGCCACAGACCGAAAACCAGGTCATTGCCATGCCTGCGCCGGTCACCGTTGCCGTGCTGCCAAACGCGCCGCACGCAAGGGAGATGGCCACCAAAGCCCATAACGCCGGGCATGAAGTCCTGATTCACCTGCCTATGGCCCCCTTAAGCAAACAGCCGCTGGAAAAAGATACCCTACGCCCGGATATGAGCAGCGCGGAGATTGAGCGCATCATCAGCGAAGCGGTAAGCAAAGTGCCGTATGCCACCGGGTTAAATAACCATATGGGCAGCGCCATGACCTCCAGCCTGATTGGTATGCAGAAGGTGATGCAGGTTCTGGCACACTACGATCTCTACTTTCTGGACAGCATGACCATCGGCAACAGCCAGGCGATGCGTGCCGCGAACGGCACGGGCGTGAAAGTCATCAAACGCAAAGTGTTTCTTGATGACACGCAAAACGAGAGCGACATTCGCTATCAGTTTAATCGTGCCGTGGATTTAGCGCGGCGTAGCGGCTCTGCCATTGCCATCGGCCACCCGCACCCGACAACCGTGCGCGTGCTGCAACAAATGCTCTACAACCTGCCTGCGGATATCACTCTCGTGCGTGCGGGAAGTCTGTTGAATGAACCACAGGTCGACACCTCAACGCCGGGCCAGACGCCGCCTAATCAGCCACCGCGTAACCCGTTCCGGGGCGTGAAACTGTGCAAAGCGCCGCATAAACCTGAACCGGTCTATGCCAGCCGCTTCTTTACGGTCGTGAAGGACAGCATCAGTGAGAGCACGCTGGTGAAATATGTCACGAATGAGTGGCAAGGCTGGGGGAAAAAACACCCCTAAACCGTGCGGGTGTTTTTCTTCTCTTCGGCCACAACGGTTTTTTCCTCGCTGTGGCCGTTATAAGGAAGGTGCGATTTAATCGTCAATTATGAGAACATAACCCTTTCTTTGACATAGACTTTTCACGATGCCCGCTCTTG
>NZ_CBFFRL010000015.1:0-42880 GCF_965644215.1 Phytobacter sp. V69 | reverse complement strand
CGGCCTCATTTCTCGCTGCCGTCCAGATCAGATGCATCGCTCTCTGGGCTAAAATCTTGTGACGACACTATCTAACATACTCTTCCTCCTGAAATAAACTTACAATTCTAAAACATCATTTCACAACGTTATCTAAACGAGAAAGATAAATATTAAATAGCCAATCACCATTGATTGAAATCAAAAAACAAGAGACTTTAATCTTATAGGATTCTCCCGAACTTAATTATTTCATTATTTTATTTTTTGAGGATATTTCACATTGACCAGAATGCCGAACTCGCGTCGTCTCCATTCTGCGCCACTCACTGAAAGAAAATGGTATCAGCTTTCTATTGAAGAGGTGCTGGCAAAAAAGGATAGCCAGAAGAGTGGGTTAGAACAGGAAGAAGCCAAAAAACGACTCACTCAATATGGTGCTAACAGGCTGCCGGAAAAAGCGGGGAAACCTCTTTGGCTACGCTTCCTGGCACATTTCCATGATGTTCTGATTTATGTCTTAATTGCCGCAGCTGTGCTGACGTCGGTAATGGGGCATTGGGTCGATACCGCGGTTATTCTTGGCGTTGCCGTAATTAATGCCCTGATCGGCCATATTCAGGAAAATAATGCGGAGAAATCGCTGAAGAGTATCCGCAATATGATTGCCAGCGATACTGTTGTTATTCGTAATGGTAAGCACGAAACTATTCCCACGGCTGACCTTGTTCCGGGTGATATTGTTGTCCTGCGCGCAGGTGACCGTATTCCCGCCGATTTACGTGTGCTTGAAGCACATAATTTGCGTGTTGAGGAAGCGATCCTCACCGGCGAATCCACCGTTGTCGATAAAATAACGGATACGCTGGAGGGCGAACTTTCCCTTGGCGACGCAAGAATCTGCTCTTCTCCGGCACGACGATCAGTGCGGGTGCCGGGTTGGGGATTGTCGTCGCGACAGGTGCGGACACGGAGCTTGGCCACATCAACGAAATGATGTCGTCCATCAGCAAGCATCAGACACCGCTGCTGGTCCAAATGGACAAGCTGGGTAAGGCCATTTTTGCCCTCATTATCGCCATGATGGCCAGCCTGTTTGTCTTTAGCCTGTGGCTGCGGGACATGCCCCTCGGCGAGCTGCTGCTGTCCCTGATAAGCCTGGCGGTTGCGGCGGTTCCTGAAGGGTTGCCAGCAATCATCTCCATTATTCTTTCCCTGGGCGTTCAGGCGATGGCGCGCCAGCGTGCCATTATCCGTAAGCTGCCTACGGTAGAAACGCTCGGGGCTATGTCGGTTATCTGCTCGGATAAAACCGGCACCCTGACCATGAACGAAATGACGGTGAAAGCCATTATCACCGCCGACTGCTGCTATCGCGTTGACGGTTCCAGCTACGAACCGGTTGGCGATATTCATCTGGAAGGCAGCGATGTCCCTGTCAGCCCACAACCGGGCAGCGTGCTGACCCGTTACCTGCGCACCATTGATCTTTGTAATGACAGTCAGCTTCTGCGCGACGAACAAGGACACTGGGGCATTACCGGTGGCCCGACCGAAGGGGCGTTAAAAGTTCTGGCAGCAAAAGCCAGCCTGCCCGCTGTCGATACTGAGCTGCACAGTAAAATCCCGTTCGATTCGCAGTACAAATACATGGCAACGCACTTCTCTGTCGCCGGGGAAGAGCAGATTCTGGTAACGGGCGCGCCGGACGTGCTGTTCGCACTTTGCCAGCATCAGCAAGAAACCGCCGGTATCCGTGCCTTTGAGCGCGACTACTGGGAGCGTGAGATGGCGCGTTACGCCCGCGAAGGGTTGCGTATGGTCGCGGCCGCGTGGAAGCCCGCATCAGGCGGAACACTCACCCACGACAGTCTGAATGACGGGCTGATCTTCCTGGGCATTGCGGGGATGATGGATCCCCCGCGCCCGGAAGCGATCGACGCCATTCATACCTGCCAGCGCGCAGGGATCCGCGTGAAGATGATCACCGGCGATCACCCGGAAACCGCAATGAGCATTGGCGGCATGCTGGGGATCCGCAACAGCAGCCACGCCGTCACCGGCTATGAGCTGGAGAAAATGGATGACGCCGCGCTGGCCGAAGCTGCCGTTCAGTACGATATATTCGCCCGTACCAGCCCGGAACATAAGCTGCGCCTGGTGAAAGCCCTGCAGGAGAAAGGGGAAATTGTCGGCATGACGGGCGACGGTGTTAACGACGCCCCGGCGCTTAAGCAGGCGGATGTCGGCATTGCGATGGGGATTAAGGGTACGGAGGTGACCAAAGAAGCGGCCGATATGGTCCTCACCGACGACAACTTTGCCACCATTGCCGGTGCGGTACGTGAAGGTCGCCGCGTCTACGACAACCTGAAAAAGACCATTCTGTTCATCATGCCGACCAACCTGGCGCAGGGGCTGTTGATTATCATTGCCCTGCTGGCGGGCAACGTCATTCCGCTGACGCCGGTGCTGATTCTGTGGATGAACATGGCAACCTCCGCCACGCTGTCGTTCGGCCTGGCGTTTGAAGCGGGTGAGCGCAACATCATGCGTCGTCCACCGCGGCAGACCAGTGAAAACGTGATGGACAGGTTTGCCATCTGGCGCGTGGGTTTTGTCGGTACGCTGATTGCCTGCTGCGCCTTTGCGCTCGAAGCCTGGCTGCAGCCGCGTGGACACAGCGCCGAGTTTATCCGTACCGTGTTGCTGCAGACGCTGGTCACCACACAGTGGGTTTACATGCTGAACTGCCGAGTCTCCGACGGTTTCTCGCTGACCCGTGGTCTGCTGAAAAACAAAGGGATCTGGATGGTCAGCGGTATCCTGCTGGTGCTGCAGTTGGCCATCATCTACCTGCCGTTTATGCAGATGCTGTTTGGCACGGAAGCACTGCCGCTGCACTACTGGGCGTTCACTTTCGCCATCGGCGCAGGCTTGTTCTGTATCGTCGAGCTGGAGAAATTGCTCACGCGACGCTTTCGTCGATAGCCCATAATAAAAAACCCCGCATGGCGGGGTTTTTTTTCGCTACGATTCCCGTAAAGGATCGTACTGAGAAGGCCGATGGCCTGTAATCAGAACGGAATATCGTCGTCGAAGTCCATCGGCGGTTCGTTAGACGGTGCCGGAGCTGCCTGCTGCGGACGAGACTGCGCGCCGCCGCTGAACTGGTTGCCGCCCTGCGGCTGCTGAGGCTGACCCCAACCGCCCTGCTGGCCCTGGCCGCCGCCCATGTTGCCGCCTGCCGGAGCGCCTCCGCCCTGACGGCCACCCAGCATCTGCATGGTGCCGCCAACGTTAACCACGACTTCAGTCGTGTATTTCTCTGAACCGGACTGATCGGTCCATTTGCGGGTACGCAGCTGACCTTCGATATACACCTGAGAACCTTTACGCAGGTATTCACCGGCCACTTCCGCCAGTTTGCCGAACAGCACAACGCGGTGCCATTCAGTCTGCTCTTTCATTTCGCCGGTCGCTTTGTCGCGCCAGGATTCGGAGGTCGCCAGCGTAATGTTGGCAACTGCACCACCACTCGGCATGTAGCGTACTTCCGGGTCCTGCCCCAGATTACCGACGAGAATCACCTTGTTTACGCCTCTGCTGGCCATGATCGAGTCTCCTGAATACGTTTCTAAATAGTGTAAGCACGCTAGTGTACCATTTCCACGTGGTCTTTCGAAAGTTTCGAAGCATCTTCCAGAGTTCTCGCGAACTATACATTGTTGCACAATTTGCCTGGTATCGCATTCCAATACTGTATATTCAAACAGGTTAAATTGTGTCATAATTAGCCGTTTCTGACCGCCGGTTGTCCTTCAAACAGACCAGGCATGTCGAGTTATTACCGGGAAAGGTGAATGGATAAGATCGAAGTACGGGGCGCGCGCACCCATAATCTCAAAAACATCAACCTCGTCATCCCACGCGACAAACTGATTGTCGTGACCGGGCTGTCAGGTTCGGGTAAATCATCACTGGCTTTCGACACCCTGTATGCCGAAGGGCAGCGTCGCTACGTTGAATCACTTTCCGCTTATGCCCGTCAGTTCCTCTCACTGATGGAAAAGCCAGACGTTGACCATATTGAAGGGCTCTCTCCTGCTATTTCTATCGAGCAGAAGTCAACCTCGCATAACCCGCGTTCCACCGTCGGGACGATTACCGAAATTCATGACTACCTGCGTCTGCTGTTTGCCCGCGTAGGTGAGCCGCGCTGTCCGGATCATGACGTTCCACTGGCGGCGCAAACCGTCAGCCAGATGGTCGACAACGTGCTGGCACAGCCGGAAGGCAAACGCCTGATGTTACTGGCACCGGTCATTAAAGAACGTAAAGGCGAACACACTAAAACGCTGGAAAACCTTGCCAGTCAGGGTTATATACGCGCACGTATTGATGGCGAAGTCTGCGACCTTTCCGATCCGCCGAAGCTGGAACTGCAAAAGAAACACACCATTGAAGTCGTGATCGATCGCTTCAAAGTGCGCGATGATCTGGCGCAGCGCCTGGCGGAGTCGTTCGAAACCGCGCTGGAGCTTTCCGGTGGCACGGCGGTGGTCGCCGATATGGATGACCCGAAAGCGGAAGAGCTGCTCTTCTCCGCCAACTTCGCCTGCCCGATTTGCGGCTACAGTATGCGCGAGCTGGAACCACGCCTGTTCTCGTTCAACAACCCGGCGGGTGCCTGCCCAACCTGTGATGGCCTGGGCGTACAGCAGTATTTCGATCCCGATCGTGTGATTCAGAACCCGGAGCTGTCGCTGGCGGGCGGTGCGATTCGCGGCTGGGATCGTCGTAACTTCTACTATTTCCAGATGCTGAAATCCCTGGCGGACCACTACAAATTCGATGTGGAAGCGCCATGGGCCAGCCTCAGCCCGACCGTGCACAAAGTGGTGCTGTACGGTTCCGGCAAAGAAAACATTGAGTTCAAGTACATGAACGACCGTGGCGATACGTCCGTACGTCGCCACCCGTTTGAAGGCGTGCTGCACAATATGGAACGTCGCTATAAAGAGACGGAATCCAGCGCGGTACGTGAAGAGCTGGCGAAATTTATCAGCAACCGTCCGTGCACAACCTGCGACGGTACGCGCCTGCGCCGTGAAGCCCGCCATGTCTTTGTTGAAAATACGCCGCTGCCGACCATCTCTGATATGAGCATCGGCCACGCGATGGACTTCTTTAACAATCTGAAGCTGTCCGGTCAGCGCGCCCAAATCGCCGAAAAAGTGCTGAAAGAGATTGGCGATCGCCTGAAATTCCTCGTTAACGTCGGCCTGAATTACCTGACACTGTCCCGCTCGGCAGAAACCCTCTCCGGCGGCGAGGCGCAGCGTATCCGTCTGGCAAGCCAGATTGGTGCCGGTCTGGTGGGCGTGATGTACGTACTGGATGAGCCGTCCATTGGCCTGCATCAGCGTGATAACGAACGCCTGCTTGGCACGTTGATTCACCTGCGTAACCTCGGTAACACGGTTATTGTGGTCGAACACGATGAAGACGCGATTCGCGCTGCGGATCACGTGATTGATATCGGCCCTGGCGCAGGGGTACACGGTGGCCAGGTGGTAGCGGAAGGCCCGCTCGACGCCATTATGGCGGTACCGGAATCGCTCACCGGACAGTACATGAGCGGCAAACGCAAAATTGCGGTGCCGAAAAATCGCGTTAAAGCCGATCCGGAAAAAGTGCTCAAACTGACCGGAGCGCGCGGCAACAACCTGAAAGACGTGACGCTGACGCTGCCGGTTGGGCTGTTCACCTGTATCACCGGCGTGTCCGGTTCCGGTAAATCGACGCTGATTAACGATACGCTGTTCCCGATTGCCCAGCGCCAGTTGAACGGCGCCACCATCGCCGAACCCGCACCGTATCGCGACGTTCAGGGCCTGGAGCATTTCGATAAAGTTATCGATATCGACCAGAGTCCGATTGGCCGTACGCCACGTTCCAACCCGGCAACCTATACCGGCGTCTTTACGCCAGTTCGTGAACTGTTCGCCGGTGTGCCGGAATCCCGTTCACGCGGCTACACCCCAGGGCGTTTCAGCTTTAACGTTCGCGGCGGGCGCTGTGAAGCCTGTCAGGGCGATGGCGTCATCAAAGTTGAGATGCACTTCCTGCCGGATATCTACGTGCCGTGCGACCAGTGCAAAGGCAAACGCTATAACCGCGAAACGCTGGAAATTAAGTACAAAGGCAAGAGCATCCACGAAGTGCTGGATATGACGATTGAAGAAGCCCGTGAGTTCTTCGATGCCGTCCCGGCGCTGGCGCGTAAGCTGCAAACCCTGATGGATGTCGGCCTGACCTACATTCGCCTGGGCCAGTCTGCGACCACGCTCTCCGGCGGCGAAGCGCAGCGCGTGAAGCTGGCGCGCGAGCTGTCAAAACGCGGCACCGGCCAGACGCTGTACATCCTCGACGAACCCACTACCGGCCTGCACTTCGCCGATATTCAACAACTGCTGGAGGTTCTGCATCAGTTGCGCGACCAGGGCAACACCATCGTGGTGATTGAGCATAATCTGGACGTGATCAAAACCGCGGACTGGATTGTTGATCTCGGTCCGGAAGGCGGCAGCGGCGGCGGGGAGATTCTCGTTTCCGGCACGCCAGAAACCGTCGCCGAGTGTGAAGCCTCACACACGGCGCGGTTCCTGAAACCGATGCTGAAATAGTCTTCCGGGCAGGATTATGCCCGGGAAGATGCGGAGTAAAGCTGTTGCCTGACCGGTTCAGGCAACAGCTCTATCGCCTGTTTGTATGAGGCATCCACGAGGTAGTAAATCTGCGAATCCGGTAGCGAGCCGTCGAGATAGACGGTGCTCCAGTGCGCTTTGTTCAGATGTTGACTTGGACGCACGTCGCTATGCTGCTGACGCAGTAGATCAGCCAGTTCCGGACTGGTTTTCAGAGACGCGGCCGGGCGTCCTTCCACCTCTTTCACCATCGCAAACAGCACGTCAGAAACCTTTATCTGCGTGGCCTTCCAGTCGCTGTGTACGCTCTGCTCGGCCCCCGACTTCGCCATGCAATACTGCAATAACTCCGAAATTGTCATCTTTATTCCCCTTGTAGCGTCGCAATGATTTTTCGCGAACCGCCGTGGATACGATGCTCTCCCAGCCAAATCCCCTGCCACGTCCCAAGCTGAAGACGCCCGCTGGCGACAGGGAGTAATAACGACACACCCAGCATGGACGACTTAATAT
Source organism: Phytobacter sp. V69 (assembly GCF_965644215.1). Taxonomy (NCBI): domain Bacteria; kingdom Pseudomonadati; phylum Pseudomonadota; class Gammaproteobacteria; order Enterobacterales; family Enterobacteriaceae; genus Phytobacter; species Phytobacter sp. V69. The sequence continues at coordinate 35,678 of NZ_CBFFRL010000015.1, read as the reverse complement.
GCGAAGGCATATCGTCTGCGCCTTCGTAGTCATGCTTGTAGTGGGCGTTATCCGGTACCGCTTGCAGAAAATGCTGCTCCATATCGTGACGGACGGTAGGGTCGCAATTTTCATTCAGGGTGAGAGAAGCGGAAGTATGCTGGAGAAGCAGATGCAACAATCCCGTTCTGATGCGGGACAGATCGCGGATCTGCCCCAACACCTCATCAGTGACCAGATGAAAACCCCGGGATTTTGCCCCGAGGACGAGAGTCTGTTGATACCACATCTGCTGCTTCCTTTTAAAAGACGAATCTTTTTAAGTGTGCAGCAAGTCGGCGAAAGGTAAAACCCGGCAGAACAGATTTGCTTAAAAAAACAGCAACACAATCTTAATACTCGGAATTGACGATCACCTCTTCACCAAACGCACCCGCTTGTGGCAGAGGACGGTAGGTTGAATTCGAGGCGCGCAGAATGCGCACCGGACGGGCTTCACTTGCTTTGGCCGCCGTGATGTCTTCATCCGAATCGCCGTAGAAGATCTTGATTTGCTTGTCGCTCAGCCACTGCGTTTTGCTGTTCTGTCCGTCTTTGACCCCGGCAAAGATCACCAGATTCATATTCGCCGCCGGAATCAAAAAATCTTCCTGCAGGGTTTTTGTGACGCTTTCCGTCGCCGTCTGGCTGCGTCCGGTGATGAAGTAAATACTGTCGCCGCGCTTCACGTGCATCGCGATCAACGCCCGCGCGACCTCCTTGGGAATGCTGAACTCATCCCAGCCGTTGTTCATTTTTTCCCAGAATTCCGGGTTCTTGAGATAGGCTTCGCTGTCCGGGGAGTACATTTTTTTGCCACGCCAGAAACCGGGGCTGGAAAACAGGACCGTATCGTCAATATCAAAGCCGACGGCCATCGGCGGGCGATCCACAAGACTGTTTTCAATCTGCGCAACGGAAACCCAGTGAACGGGGGCCTGTTCTGCCAGTTTGGCAACGTTGGTACCTGTGCTGTCCGGCGTCGGCGTCGAAGCCTGGGTAAAGAACGCGCCGGTGAGCGAAAACGATAAGCAGAGGGCTAATGTGAACTTTCGCATATTTATCCCTAAATTTTCAGTTCGTTATGATTAGATATTGTGCAAATGGTCAAAAAGCTATCTGACCATACCCTCTGAGGCGGGGGAAAGGAAGGCGTTTCTGCGGTTTCATCATAGAAAACAGGAATATCCGCAGCAGAATCGCGGTATTTTCCTCCCTTGCGGGAGGAAAATATGCGGCGATTACATCACTGCGGCGAATGCCTGGGCAACACGGTGCACATTGCGGCTGTTAAGCCCGGCAACGCACATACGCCCACTGGCGATGAGGTAGACACCAAACTCTTCACGCAGACGAGCAACCTGCGCAGCACTCAGGCCGGTGTAGCTGAACATACCGCGTTGTTTAAGCAGATAGTCAAAGTTACGCCCCGGAACGGCCTCTTTCAGCACGTTTACCAGTTCCTGACGCATGGCCAGAATGCGGGTGCGCATCGTCTCAACTTCTGCCAGCCATGAGGCTTTCAGCGCCGTATCGCCCAATACTGTCGCCACAACCTGCGCACCGAAATTCGGTGGGCTGGAGTAGTTACGACGCACCGTCGCTTTCAACTGGCCCAGAACGCGGGAAGCCGTTTCCGCATCGTCACAGATGATAGAAAGTCCACCAACGCGCTCGCCATAGAGGGAGAAAATCTTGGAAAACGAGTTGCTGACCAGCGCCGGTAAACCTGCGTCGGCAATCGCGCGGATCGCATACGCATCTTCCTCCATGCCGCCGCCAAAGCCCTGATAGGCGATGTCGAGGAACGGGATCAGGTTGCGGGCTTTCAGCACTTTTACCACGTCATCCCACTGTGCGTTCGTCAGATCTGAACCGGTCGGGTTGTGGCAGCACGGGTGCAGCAGAACGATGCTCTTCTCTGGCAGCGTCTCGAGTTTTTCCAGCAGCGCGGTGAAGCGCACACCGTTGGTTTCACTGTCGAACCAGGGGTAGGTGCTGACGTTAAAACCCGCACCTTCAAAAATGGCGACATGGTTTTCCCACGTCGGATCGCTGACCCACACGCCGGAATCCGGGAAGTAGCGTTTCAGGAAGTCGGCACCGACTTTGAGCGCGCCGGAGCCGCCCAGCGTCTGGATGGTTGCCACGCGTTTTTGCACTACCACCGGGTGCTCGGCGCCAAACAGCAGCGGCACAATGGTGTTGCGATAGGTATTCAGGCCTTCCATCGGCAGATAGAGAGACGCACCGTGCGGCTGAGCGTTGAGGCGAGCCTCTGCTTCGGCCACCGCCTGTAGCTGAGGAATGATGCCATCCTCGTTGTAATACAAGCCGATGCTGAGGTTAACTTTGTCGCTGCGCGGGTCTTCTTTAAAACGCTCCATCAGGGTAAGGATGGGATCGCCAGCGTAGGCGTCAACTTTTTGAAACACGAGGTGGTTCTCCAGGTTTACAGTAGGAAGGATAAGACACAATAAACCGGAAGAGAGAGAAGGTCGAGCGGGATGTTTGTGCCGAGTCGTCTGATGCCCTCACCCCGGCCCTCTCCCACGGGGAGAGGGAGAAAAACCACTGCCCGAGGCGGGCAAAAATCGTAGCCCGGATAAGGCGTTTACGCCACATCCGGGAAATGCCAACCCAACGTTAATCGACGTATTTCAGGGCAGCACGCGACGTCAGACGGGTAATCAGCTCGTAGGCGCTGACGCCGGTGATTTCCGCGATGCGCTCGACGGGCAAACCCTCCCCCCAGAACACCACCGAATCACCGACAACGTCCTGCGCATCCGGGCCTAAATCGACGCAAATCATGTCCATCGCCACCCGGCCAACGATTGGCACTTCGCGGCCATTGACCAGCACAGGCGTGCCGGACGGCGCCGCACGCGGATAACCATCGCCATAGCCCATCGCTACCACCCCCAGGCGCGTATTACGCTCACTCACCCAGGTTCCACCATAACCGACCGCATCACCCGCTTTGTGCTCGCGCACGGCAATCAGGCTGGAGGTCAGCGTCATCGCGGGCTGGAAGCCAAAATCTTCCCCCCACGGGTGACGGTCAAGCGGCGACACGCCGTACAGAATGATGCCCGGGCGAACCCAGTCAAAATGTGCCTGCGGCCACAGCAGCGTACCGCCAGATGCGGCGATAGAACGCTGGCCAGGCTTGCCGTCGCTAAAGGTGGTGAAAATATCGAGCTGACGTTCTGTCGCACCGCACTCCGGCTCATCGGCACGAGCAAAGTGGCTGACAATGTTCACCGGCTGGCGCACATTTTTGCACTGGGTCAGCCGCTGGTAGAAGGCCTCAGCTTCCTCCGGGTGCACGCCCAGACGGTGCATGCCGGTGTCGAGTTTCATCCACACGGAAACCGGCTCGGCCAGATCGGTCGTTTCCAGCGCCGTGAGCTGTTCCACACTGTGCACCACAGCATCAAGCCGGTGAGCAGAAACCAGCGGTAACTCGTCGGCGGTAAAGACCCCTTCGAGCAGCAGGATAGGATGGGTGATACCGCCATCGCGCAGGCGAAGGGCCTCTTCGAGACGGGCGACGCCGAAAGCGTCGGCATCGGGGAGCGTTCGCGCGGTCTCAAGAAGACCGTGTCCGTAGGCGTTCGCTTTCACAATCGCAACCAGGCGACTGGCAGGGGCCAGTTCGCGCAGACGTTGAAGGTTGTGTCGCAGAGCGCGGCGGTTGACTACAACAGTTGCCGCTTGCATTTGAATTCCTTAATAAAAGAATCTCCTAAATCATTCGTGTTGCAGGAAGGCGACAAGCCTGAGAATCCCCGGGAGCTTAGTAAACTAAGTGACTGGGGTGAACAGGCGTAGTCAACGCATCTGCGGCATGAAGGATGACGGAGATTTACTCGTCGTCGTATTGTGGACCGGCATAGTTGTCGAAGCGCGACCACTGTCCGTTAAAGGTCAGACGCACCGTACCGATTGGGCCGTTACGCTGCTTACCAATAATGATTTCCGCGATCCCTTTCAGGTCACTATTCTCGTGATAAACCTCATCACGATAGATAAACATGATTAAGTCGGCGTCCTGCTCGATGGAGCCGGATTCACGCAGGTCGGAGTTGACCGGACGTTTATCCGCACGTTGTTCCAGGGAGCGGTTAAGCTGCGACAGGGCAACAACCGGCACCTGCAGCTCTTTCGCCAGCGCTTTCAGAGAACGAGAAATCTCTGCGATCTCCAGCGTACGGTTGTCGGACAGCGACGGCACGCGCATCAGTTGCAGGTAGTCGATCATGATAAGCCCGATGCCGCCGTGCTCGCGGGCAATACGGCGCGCACGGGAACGAACCTCTGTCGGCGTCAGGCCGGAAGAGTCATCGATATAGATGTTGCGTTTTTCCAGCAGGATACCCATGGTGCCGGAGATACGCGCCCAGTCCTCGTCATCAAGCTGACCGGTACGGATGCGCGTCTGATCCACACGCGACAGCGAGGCCAGAGAACGCATCATGATCTGCTCGGAGGGCATCTCAAGACTGAAAATCAGAACCGGTTTGTCCTGTAACATCGCCGCATTTTCAACGAGGTTCATCGCAAAGGTGGTTTTACCCATCGACGGACGCGCAGCGACAATGATCAGATCCGACGGCTGCAAGCCCGCGGTTTTCTTGTTGAGGTCATCGTAGCCCGTATTCACCCCGGTGACACCGTCGTGCGGCTGCTGGAACAGCAGCTCAATACGAGCAACGGTCGCCTCAAGCACATCTGCGATGTTTTTCGGGCCTTCGTCTTTATTCGCACGGCTTTCAGCGATTTTGAAAACCCGCGACTCAGCAAGGTCGAGCAGGTCTTCACTGGTGCGCCCCTGAGGGTCGAAACCGGCACTGGCGATTTCATTAGCGACGGAGATCATCTCACGCACGACCGCACGTTCACGCACGATATCCGCATAAGCGCTGATGTTCGCCGCACTTGGCGTGTTTTTGGACAGTTCAGCCAGATAAGCAAAGCCGCCGACGATATCCAGCTGCCCTTGCAGCTCCAGTGATTCCGCCAGCGTAATCAGGTCGATGGGTTTGCCCATCTCCTGCAAACGATGCATCTCCGTAAAGATATGGCGATGCGGGCGGGTGTAAAAATCCTCCGCCACAACGCGCTCGGCAACATCGTCCCAGCGCTCGTTATCCAGCATTAAACCGCCCAACACCGACTGCTCCGCTTCAATGGAATGGGGCGGTACTTTCATCCCCTCGACCTGAAAATCGCGGGGTTCAGTCTGTTTGTTGAAGGGTTTATTTCCTGCCATAGTGAATGGAGTTACCGAGATAAAGGATGGGTCGAAACTTTATCATATAAAGCTAGCCCTAACGATACGTTCTGGAGGAAGCATGGCGACAAGAATTGAATTTCACAAGCATGGTGGCCCTGAGGTATTGCAAGCCGTTGAGTTTAATCCCACCGATCCGGCGGAAAATGACGTCCAGGTCGAAAACAAAGCCATAGGGATTAATTATATCGACACCTACATTCGTAGTGGTCTGTATCCACCCCCGTCAATGCCGAGCGGCTTAGGGACCGAGGCCGCGGGCGTGGTCAGCAAAGTTGGCTCCGGCGTAAAACATATCAAAGTGGGCGACCGTGTGGTGTACGCCCAGTCCGGGCTTGGTGCCTACAGCTCCGTACACAACGTCCCGGCAGACAAGGTCGCTATTCTGCCAAAAGCCATCTCGTTCGAACAGGCTGCCGCCTCTTTCCTTAAAGGGCTCACGGTCTTTTATCTGCTGCGTAAAACCTACGAAATCAAACCTAACGAAGTGTTCCTGTTCCATGCGGCGGCAGGCGGCGTGGGGCTGATTGCCTGCCAGTGGGCGAAGGCGCTGGGAGCAAAACTGATTGGCACCGTGGGTTCCGCGCAGAAAGCCCAACGCGCTCTACAGGCGGGCGCATGGCAGGTGATTAACTACCGCGAAGAGAACATCGTTGAACGGGTGAAAGAGATCACCGGTGGGAAAAAAGTGCGCGTGGTGTACGACTCAGTCGGTAAAGATACCTGGGAAAACTCCCTCGATTGCCTGCAACGCCGCGGCCTGATGGTGAGCTTTGGTAACGCCTCCGGGCCGGTATCCGGCGTCAATCTGGGCATTCTGAACCAGAAAGGCTCGCTGTACGCGACCCGCCCTTCCCTCAATGGCTACGTGACGAACCGTGAAGAACTGGAAGAGGCAAGCAATGAGCTGTTCTCGCTGATTGCCAGCGGTGTGATCAAAGTGGATGTGTCTGATGCGCAGAAATTCGCGCTGAAAGATGCGCAGCGGGCGCATGAGGTTCTGGAAAGCCGTGCAACACAAGGGTCGAATTTGTTGATTCCGTAAACCTGGCCTCCGAAATAATTCATGTTGCAGGCAGGCGGCCAGTGAGTGAATGCCCGGGAGCTAACTCAAGTAAGTGACCGGGATGAATGAGCGCAGCCAACGCACCTGCGGCTTGAAGTATGAAGGAGGTAGAAAGAATTAGGGCTTCCCAAGGGAAGCCCATTCTTTTTTTAGTTCGGCTGTATGTAGGGTACAGCTCGATGAATTCGTTAACGCGGCGATAGTGACAGATTTGATAAGTAAATCCTATTCGGTTCTTAGCAAAGCACCTGGAAAAGTGTTGAGGTTGTGATCAAGAGCTCAATACTTTAGTAACGCCAACGGTTATTGCGCTGATATTGAGGAACTTTTGGTGTTTTAATCGCCCGGATAATCCAGACCACCGCAACCGCCAGCAGTAACCACGGCAACAGTTTGATCATCAAAGCAAAAAGACCGCCCAAAAACATCACTGCGGTTGCCACCAGCAGTGCCGCCATAATGCCCAGCAGTGACACACCGGTGGCGAGTAGCACAACAAAAAAGCCGATAACAAACAGTAATTCCAACATGGCGCGCTCCCAATAAGTCGATAATGACATCAAAACTACTACAAGAAGTGTGCCAGTTTTATTTTATTGATTTATAAAAGAAAAGACTCCACATCATGATGCAGAGCCTGGTGAATTTGACCATTTTTTAGCGAAATTATTCGCGGTTTGCCACGAGACTCAGCGCGTGTTCCAGTACCGCGACATCGGCACCGGCTTTGTGCGCATTCTCGCTCAGATAGCGACGCCACTGACGCGCCCCGGGGATCCCCTGAAACAGGCCCAGCATATGGCGGGTGATATGGCCGAGGTAAGTCCCCTGCTGCAGCTCGCGCTCAATGTAAGGATACATCGCTCGCACGACCGCGACCGGGTCGGCGTCTACGACATCCGCACCGAAAATTTCCCGGTCAACGCGCGCCAGAATGCCTGGATTCTGATATGCCTCGCGGCCGACCATCACGCCATCCATATGTTCCAGATGGGTTTTAGCCGCCTCCAGCGAGGTAATGCCGCCGTTAATCGACATCGTCAGATGCGGGAAATCTCGTTTAAGCTGGTAAACACGCGGATAATCCAGCGGGGGAATTTCACGGTTCTCTTTCGGGCTTAAACCAGAAAGCCAGGCTTTGCGCGCGTGGATAATAAACATCTCGCATTCGCCTTTGCCGGACACGGTATTGATAAAATCGCAGAGAAATTCGTAGCTGTCCTGATCGTCAATGCCGATGCGGGTTTTGACCGTCACCGGAATCGACACCACGTCGCGCATCGCTTTCACGCAATCCGCCACCAGTTGTGCATTGCCCATCAAGCACGCACCGAACATGCCGTTCTGCACGCGATCGGACGGACACCCCACGTTGAGGTTGATCTCATCGTAACCGCGCTGCTCCGCCAGTTTTGCGCAATGCGCGAGCTGCGCCGGGTCGCTGCCACCCAATTGTAGTGCAACCGGGTGCTCTTCATCGCTGTATGCCAGGTAATCGCCCTTACCATGAATAATGGCCCCCGTGGTGACCATCTCGGTATAGAGCAGCGTATGGCGTGAAAGCTGGCGCAGGAAATAGCGGCAATGGCGATCCGTCCAGTCGAGCATCGGCGCGATGGAGAAACGGTGAGCGGGATAAGCAGCAGACTGAATTTCTGACGACATGGCGAATAAATAAGCTTTAGGTAAAAAAGGGGCGCTACTATAGCACAAAGAAAAACCGGAGGCGCGAGGCCTCCGGTTGTCTATCAGAATGTCATGCTCAGCTGTGCGCCAGCACCCCATGTCTGGCTCTCACCCACCAGCCCCATCAAGTCGATATGCACGCGGTTAAACGGCGCAAACCCCACACCGCCGGTGAAGTAGTTGCTTTCATCACCTTTCACATCGGCACGGTAACCGGCACGAACCGCCAGCCAGCTCAGGGGGCGAACCTCTGCACCGACACCGACGAACTGTGAGTTTTTCTCGCTCTTAAAGCCTTTGGTTTCGGTCAGATCACCGTCTGTACTCAGCGTCACCAGATCGTTATGCCAGGCCGCACCTGCGGTCACCAGCGGACTGATTTGGTAGGTGTCTTTGTAGTTTTTAACCTCACCGGTTCGGCCATTGGTGATCAGAATATCTTTGGTATCGATGTCGCGTGAGATCAGGTTTTGCCCGGTCAAGCCGACGGTGAAGTTGCCCGTGAGGTCCGCCGCCAGGCCGACATCGATGTTAAAACCGGTATCATCCTTACGGTATTTGCTCTTCTTCCACTCGTTTTTGTCGTAATCATAAATCGACGTGGTGTAGTTATAGATCCACGACTTTTGCAGTTTTGGCGTCACGCCAACGGAAAGCGGAATGCCGCCAACGTCGAACTGATGCGCCAGGGCGATACCAAAATCAGTGATGATGGCCGCTCGGCCCGATGCCGTAGAGTTCAGATTTTTGGTGATCTCGTCAGAACCATTTGGCGAGGTCAGGGCTTCCACTGCAACACCCGCAGCGACCGTATCGCTATTCTGGATACCACGCAGATAGGTGATATCGTTCGGATCGTTGGTGGAGTTCACACGGGCGTGGGCATAAGCTTTGGTGACAAAAGCAGCAGAAACCACATGATTAGGAATACTGACGGCAATACCGGCCCCGGCGTTCGCACTGGCGGTTTTACCTTTCAGGAAATCAAGCGAGTCCGCAACATCTTTCGCCGCCATCTGGAAATCATCGATAGTGCCAACAGGATCGAGCAGGATATCCCCCAGATCGAGGTTATCTATCGTACTCTTGTAATGGTCAATTTTGTTACTGATATCATTGATTTCATCGCGCAAATTACCCTCATCGGTAACCTGTGCGCTAATGCTTGGGAAAATAACCGTTACATCGTCTTCCGGTTTTGCCTTTGCCAGCAAAGCCGGGTTGATTAATGCACCACTACCGTAATTTGCGGAGGCAACGCCTGTTCCCCCCATTGCATCATTACGCGCTTCTGCCCAGGTATTAGCTGCTCCTGCCTGATTTGCCACAAAAAAGGAGACAGCGATAGCGACCACCGAAAGTTTAAGATTGTTTTTCACAGTATGCGTCTCGTAATCAAATGAGTTTTTTTATGCCCCTGCTAGTTGTGACAAGGACAGGGAGGCTCTATTGCTGCGAATAACACTGAAAAAATAGGCTATTTCTAACGAATGTAATAAAACGTTACAGAAGATGTTGTTATAAGAAGTGACCATCAATATTTATAGAAGACACATTGCGATTGTGAAAGGCGAAGGCACGGTCGCGATCTCGGCGTTTGGTGCAGAACATGATAAAGTGGGGGCACATGTTGCCCATTCATGAGAGAACGCCTATGGATAAGACCACTTCGCAAGAGATGCTCGCGCAGGCCGAAAAACTGTGCGTGCAGCGCAACGTGCGCCTGACTCCGCAGCGCCTCGAAGTGTTACGCCTGATGAGTCTGCAACAGGGAGCCATCAGCGCTTACGATCTGCTCGACCTTCTGCGTGAGACCGAGCCACAGGCCAAACCGCCAACGGTTTATCGTGCGCTGGATTTTTTGCTGGAACAAGGGTTTGTGCATAAGGTGGAGTCCGCAAACAGCTATGTGCTGTGCCATCTCTTCGACCAGCCAACGCACACTTCTGCGATGTTTATCTGCGATCGCTGTGGCGTGGTGAAAGAGGAGCAGGCGGAGGGCGTGGAAGACATCATGCACGCGCTGGCAGCAAAACGCGGTTTTGCGCTGCGTCATAACGTCATTGAAGCACACGGACTTTGCGCCGACTGCGCGGAGGTTGAGGCCTGCCGACATCCCGGCGAATGCCATCACGATCACACCATTCAGTTGAAGAAAAAATCGCGCTAGTCGCGATTTTTTTTATCTCTCAAGCCGGAAAATTGAGGGTGGTACATCCATGTACCGTTCGGGCAGGGTAGCCACAGAGGGTTTACACATTGAGGGGTTGTGTAGGACTACCAGTGGTACTCGTTGCGGTTTTCCCAATCAACGACTTCTTTTTCCGCTTTCTCTTTGGCGTAGCCATAACGTTCCTGAATCTTACCGACCAACTGGTTGCGTTTACCTTCGATGATGGTCATATCATCGTCAGTTAATTTACTCCACTGTTCTTTCGCTTTACCTTTGAACTGTTTCCAGTTACCGCGGACTTCGTCTTTATTCATCGTCATATCCTCATCATTGGTTACGAACAGCGTTTCTTTCTGTCGTTACGCTCTGAATGTCCTGAACGTGATAATAATTGTAGTTAAGGATATCGACCGCGAAGCTTTATTCGGAATTTTTAACCATTAAAGAAAAAAATATAAGTATGGTTATGCTGAAAAAACGGAATGCGATCAGGAGGATAAAGCGCAGGTTAAAGCTTTGTCAGGAAGGGAAAGCAACCGTGACAGCGGGCGTGCCGCCACGGTTCAGAAGCCGGATTACAACCACTCACCATTGCGGATAACGCCCACCGCCAGACCTTCAATAGTGAAGTTCTGCTCGCGCAGGTTGACCACAATGGGGGAAAACTCGCTGTTTTCCGGCAGCAACTGCACGGTATTACCCTGTTTTTTCAGTCGCTTAACGGTCACTTCATCGTCAATACGAGCAACAACGACCTGACCATTACGCACATCCTGAGTTTTATGCACAGCCAGCAGGTCGCCGTCCATAATGCCGATATCTCTCATCGACATACCGCTTACACGCAGCAGGAAGTCCGCGTTGGGTTTGAAGAGAGAAGGATCAACCTGATAGTGGCCTTCGATATGCTGCTGTGCCAGCAGAGGCTCACCAGCAGCGACGCGCCCGATAAGCGGCAGCCCGATGTCTTCTTCTTCAAGCAACAGACGAATACCGCGTGACGCGCCGGACACGATCTCAATAACGCCCTTACGCGCAAGCGCTTTCAGGTGTTCTTCTGCTGCGTTTGGGGAACGGAACCCCAACTGCTGCGCGATCTCCGCACGCGTCGGCGGCATACCCGTCTGGTTGATTCGATCGCGAATGAGATCGAACACCTCTTGCTGCCTGGCCGTTAAAGCTTTCATTCCGCCCCCTGGGTGTATATACAGTTATGCTGTGAGTATATACAGCTAAAGGTGATTTTGAAACCAAAATTACGCAAAAAACCAGCAGGTAACGTAAATCTGGAAGCCTTATCGAAAATGGCCCCACAACAGAGAGAGCCAGGTAAACAGCGCCACAAGAATCGTCATTAATACCGCAGCAGACCCCATATCTTTCGCACGCCCGGACAGCTCGTGAAACTCGGACCCAATACGGTCAACTACCGCTTCAATTGCGCTATTGAGGATTTCCACAATCATGACCAGCGCCACCGAGCCAATCAGTAATACGCGGGTGATGGCGTCGACATCAAGGAAACAAGCGATAATAATTGCCAGGATGACCGCAACGGACTCCTGGCGAAAGGCAGCTTCGTTTATCCATGCAGCACGGACGCCCTTCCAGGAATAGCCGGCAGCTTTAATAATACGGGTCATGCCAGTGGTGTTATTGGCCATGAAAAGAACCTTTTTATGTTATGAGCATCAATCTCTATGTAAGGTTATAGAGGTACAAAAGAATTTGTGCGCGCTTTCTGATATTCTTGCGGCGCATTGGCATTAATAACCAGAGGCTTTACATCCTTTATGTCCGGCTGGCCACGAATTTACTACAAATTACTTAATTTACCATTAAGCGTGCTGGTAAAAAGCAAGTCTATCCCGGCGGAACCCGCCCAGGAATTAGGGCTCGATACGTCACGCCCTATTATGTACGTTTTGCCTTATAACTCTAAGGCAGACTTGCTGACCTTGCGCGCTCAATGTCTGGCACATGACTTGCCCGACCCTCTCGAACCGCTTGAAATCGACGGCGTTGAACTGCCGCGCTATATCTTCATTCACGGCGGACCGCGTGTCTTTACCTGGTACACGCCAAAAGAAGAGTCGATCAAGCTGTTCCACGATTATCTCGATCTGCACCGCAGCCACCCCGACCTGGATGTCCAGATGGTACCGGTGTCGATGATGTTTGGCCGCTCTCCGGGTCGCGAGAAAGGTGAGATGAATCCACCGCTGCGTATGCTCAATGGCATCCAGAAATTCTTTGCGATCTCCTGGCTGGGGCGCGACAGCTTCGTGCGTTTCTCTCCACCGGTTTCGCTGCGCCGCATGGCAACTGAGCACGGCACGGATAAGATTATCGCGCAAAAACTGGCACGCGTGGCACGTATGCACTTCGCGCGCCAGCGTCTGGCTGCGGTTGGTCCGCGTCTGCCCGCCCGTCAGGACCTGTTTAATAAGCTGCTGTCCTCGAAAGCTATCGCCCGTGCCGTAGAAGACGAAGCGCGCAGCAAGAAAATCTCCCACGATAAAGCGCAGCAAAACGCGATTGCGCTGATGGAAGAGATTGCGGCCAACTTCTCCTACGAGATGATCCGCCTGTCAGACCGTATCCTCAGCTTTACCTGGAACCGCTTGTATCAGGGCATTAACGTGCATAACGCGGAACGCGTTCGCCAGCTCGCCCACGACGGCCATGAAATTGTCTATGTGCCCTGCCATCGCAGCCACATGGACTATTTGCTGCTCTCTTACGTGCTCTATCATCAGGGGCTGGTGCCACCGCATATTGCTGCCGGTATCAACCTGAACTTCTGGCCAGCGGGTCCGATTTTCCGCCGCCTGGGGGCGTTCTTCATTCGTCGCTCTTTCAAAGGCAACAAACTCTATTCCACCGTCTTCCGCGAATATCTTGGCGAGCTGTTCCAGCGCGGCTATTCTGTTGAGTACTTTGTCGAGGGTGGTCGTTCACGTACAGGCCGTCTGCTGGATCCGAAGACCGGTACCCTGTCGATGACCATTCAGGCGATGCTGCGCGGTGGCTCGCGCCCGATCACGCTGGTGCCTATCTACATTGGTTACGAGCACGTGATGGAAGTCGGTACCTACGCCAAAGAGCTGCGTGGGGCGACGAAAGAGAAAGAAGGTTTTATGCAGATGGTGCGCGGCTTAAGCAAGCTGCGTAATCTCGGTCAGGGCTATGTGAACTTCGGCGAACCTATCCCGCTGATGAACTACCTGAATCATCGCGTGCCTGAATGGCGCGAGTCTATCGATCCTATCGAGGCGGTACGTCCCGCCTGGCTGACACCTACGGTGAACGCCATCGCCACCGATTTGATGGTGCGCATTAACAATGCCGGTGCGGCAAACGCCATGAACCTGTGCTGCACTGCGCTTCTGGCCTCTCGCCAGCGTTCGCTGACCCGCGAACAGCTTACCGAGCAGTTGGATTGCTACCTCAGCCTGATGCGCAATGTGCCGTACGCCGCCGATTCCACGGTACCGACCGTAACGGCGAGCGCGCTTATCGATCATGCGCTGCAGATGAACAAGTTCGAGGTAGAAAAAGACACCATTGGTGACATCATCATTCTGCCGCGCGAGCAGGCCGTCCTGATGACGTACTACCGCAACAACATTGCGCATATGCTGATGTTGCCGTCGCTGATGGCGGCCATCATCACCCAGCATCGTCATATCTCTCAGAACGAAATGCTGCACCATGTTGAACTGCTCTACCCGATGCTGAAAGCCGAGCTGTTCCTGCGTTGGGAAAAAGAGGAGCTGGCTGGCGTGCTGGAAAACCTTGCGCAGGAAATGCTGCGCCAGGGGCTGATCACCATGAAAGATGACCAGCTTTATATCAACCCGGCCCATTCCCGTACTCTGCAACTGCTGGCGGCTGGTGCCCGTGAAACGCTGCAACGCTATGCCATCACCTTCTGGCTGCTGAGCGCGAATCCGTCCATGAACCGCAGTACGCTGGAGAAAGAGAGCCGCACGCTGGCACAGCGCTTGTCCGTTCTGCACGGTATCAACGCGCCAGAGTTCTTCGATAAGGCGGTATTCAGTACGCTGGTGCTGACCCTGCGTGACGAGAAGTATATTAGCGATACCGGCGATGCCGAACCGGCGCAGACGCTGGCGGTGTATCAACTGTTGGCTGAGCTGATGACCTCTGATGTGCGTTTGACGATTGAGAGCGCAACGCAGAGCGAATAAAGGTTGTGCTGCCTGATGCCCTCACCCACCGGGAGAGGGTGCAAACACTAAAAAAGGCAACTGACGTTGCCTTTTTGCTTTTATATCCAGAACCTGTAAACCCGGAAAGCGCTAGCGCACCGGGCTTTTTTTTACGCCAGATAACTCGCCGCAAAGCCCAAAAACAGCACCATCCCGACATAGTTATTGTTCAAAAATGCCTTAAAGCAGGCGTCACGATCGCGCCCGGCAATCAGCTTTTGCTGATACACAAAGAGCGCGCCCGCGACAATGAGCGACCAGTAAAATTGCCAGCCTAAGCCGTTGAGCTCGCCAATCGCCACCATCAGCGCCAGCACGGCGACCTGCAAAATGCCGATAATCAATTTGTCCTGACGACCAAACAGAATCGCCGTCGACTTGATGCCGATTTTCAGGTCATCGTCGCGGTCAACCATGGCGTACTGCGTATCGTAGGCCACTGCCCACAGGATATTGGCGAGGAACATAATCCAGCAGCTCAGCGGCACCGATTCACTCACGGCGGCAAATGCCATCGGGATTGACCAGCCAAATGCCGCCCCCAGTACAACCTGCGGCAGATGGGTGTAGCGTTTCATAAACGGATACACCCAGGCCAGCGCCAGGGCAGCAACAGAGAGCAAAATGGTCATGGTGTTGAGCGTCAGCACCAGCGCAAACGCCAGTAGTACCAGTACAACAAACAGCACCCGCGCTTCGTTTTCCGTTACCGAGCCACTCGGCATCGGACGGTGTGCAGTGCGTTTTACATGACCATCAAATTTACGGTCCGCATAATCATTCACCACGCAGCCCGCGGCACGCATCAGCCAGACTCCGGCAACAAACACCAGCAGGATCCACAGCGGAGGGACGCCCAGCGTCGCCACCCACAGCGCCCATAAGGTTGGCCAGAGCAGCAGGAATGAACCAATGGGTTTATCCGTGCGCATGAGTCGGTGAAAGGCCAGCAGCTTATTCTGCGAGAGACTCCACTCCATTCTTTTTTCCTCTTAGTACAGCGGTGACGCAGGTAAAAACAGTTCGGTCAGCAGGAGAGGTTTTCCCCCCAGGCGCAGGCGGGAGCGTCGTCCCCACAGCGCGTCATAGCGACCCACTTCAATAAAATCGCGTGTCAGTATCGATGATGTAAAGAGATAACGTCCCAGCGGCGTGGTGCCAAGCTTCTGCAGAGCCAGCTCGGGGCCACTCAGGGTCGCTTCCGGCACCACCGTGCGCCCCGCAAGCCAGGGTTCGCCATCGGCACACAGCAGAATTTCCCGCAGCCAGTAGCGCGAATCATCAGGCAGCAGATGGCGCTCGCCATCAAGCATATCGGACGTCACGAATCCTTCCTGGATTAACGTCACGGTCACCTGTTTACCCTGTTGCTCAAAACGTTTCGTCATGGAATCTTCCAGCAACAGCCAGTCCAGTTGCTGTGGGTCAAGCGCGGGAAGTGCGTCAAAATAGCGCAGCGCACGCAATTGCGTAAGCGCGGGGTGTGACATGCCTTACTCTCCAATACATAACGTCACATTATTGTATCGCAGAACAGGCCGTCTCGTGCGGGGAAAGTTCATTCAGTTTTCATAAGCGCAACAGATATGCAACAGCGTCGTTGCGCCAGAAAAAAGGGTGCGTCAGGCGACGCACCAGTTGTTGCAAACATCAGCATTGCGGGGAGACGATCACCCCTTGCCTTTTACACTGCTGATAAAGGTTTTTCGGGCGGATGTGGACCCGAGACGCTCAGCTTCGTTCAGTAATTTCAGAGCCTTATCGATATCGCCTTTTGCAGCGGCCTGCTTAATGGCCTGATTGAAATAGCTTTCAGTGTCATTCAGCATCGGTTCGCTTTTCGCCGCCGGGGCGGCTGGCGTAGCGGCAGGTGCAGGTGCTGCGGCCACAACGGCAGGAGCGGCGGCCGGTGCGCTGTAGGCGGTGGCAGGTGCCGCGGTGTTACCCACCGTTACCGGCCCCGGACCGGATGAACCAAACAGCGGGCCAACCAGCACGCTGGAGCCGCTGCTGGTTTTCACTTTCAGTTTCACAACGCCGTCAGTGGCGTGGCGGGCAATCGGATCGGGGATATCCGGCACCGCGTTACCCGTTCCTTTGGCGTAGGATTTGGCCGGGTCCATCAGTTTTGTGGTCTGGCGAAGATCGTTGTCGGTTGTGAAGACCAGCAGATAAATCTTTTGCTGGCCCAGCGCAGGCGTCAGACGCATCACCCCTTCCAGACGGTCGGCACTCATCACCCCTGGTTCCTGGTAGGTAAAGAAGCTGCTCGGGAAGTACGCGGCAGGCGACATGTTCTGGTCGAGGACCAGCACGTTGGGGGCAAAGACACTGGTCTGTTTATTCACTTCACTGCTGAGGGTAAGCGTCAGTTCACCGATGTTTGCAGGGACGCTCCAGGCGGCCACCGGGCCGCTAATACCCGCCACATTCAGGCGCTGGCCCGCGGTGGCAAGTTCGGTTGTTTGGGTTTTGCTTTGATCGACGGGTGTCCAGCTCAGTTGCTGGAGCACAGACGCCGGAATGGCCGGTGCAGCCGTGGTATTTTGCGGGACGATGTTAACATCTGCGAAGCTAACCCCAGGTGCTGCGGCGAGTAATCCCGCGGTCAGGCACAGGGCGACGAGACTTTTTTTCATTTTCATTGTTATCACCTTCTTTACGAGAGACAGCTAACGCCAGGCAATAGCGCGCCGTCTCGAAGAATTGAGGGGCTTGCGCCCCTCTTGTTCGGTACGTCAGGTTGTGAGGATTACCACCAGATTTCCATCTGGGCGCCGAAGCTCCACTCGTCGTTATCACCACGACTGAAGGTCTTAGCGCTGGTGTCAGCGTAGGCAGTACCTGAGGTGTAAGCTGCGCCAGAATCGCTATTGGCATAACCCCATTTCTCATCCCACTTGGCGTAGGTTGCGAAGACGCGGATAGCCGGGCGGGACCAGATGCTGTCGCCAGCCTGCCATTGTTGGGCGAGGGTGATTTTGTACTGGTTGTTAGTGTCGTTGGTGCGCTGGGATTTGACGTTGTCATAGCCCACTTCCAACAGGGTGCTCATGATCGGCGTCCATTTGTACATAGGACGTACGCCCACGGTCCACCACTTGGTGCCGTTGTTGTCGTCACGGTTGATGTCCTGGTACATGCCGACATACATCAGGTCCCAGTTATCAGCCAGGGTGATTGCCCCGTGATCCAACACGCGCCACAGTGAGCCGTTGTTGTTGATGCTGCCGCCCTGCGGAATACCTTTGCCGTTAGAGGTCATGGAGTCTGTTGCGTACTGCAGAACAAACTTGTTGTAGCCCTTCATCATGCTCTGGGTGTGTTCAGCGGTGAACATCCAGCCATCTTTCGAAGCACCCGGTGCCAGATCATATTTGTCCGGCAGGTTGGTATGACCGTAGTCAACACCGAACTCCAGCGTACCACCAGGGTTAATGGCCATCTGGCCTAAACGTACGTCGAAGACGTCGTTTGGTACGATGTTGTCATAAATACGGCTGCCATCAGCGTTACGGTCAGCAAAGGTACCGGAACCGCCCGCTTCGGAGGAACGGGTCGCGGCTAAAGAGAGTTTACCGAAGCCCAGGTCGACGTTTTCAAGACCCGCACCAGGACCAGAGATATCCCAGTAGTAGAAGTCGATCATGTGAACGTCATGACGTTGATAGAAGCGTTTACCTGCCCAGATGGTGGCACCCGGCAACGCATCGATCAGGTTTTTACCCTGCACGTTGGCTTCACGGAACGCCGGGCTGGTGGCTTCCCAGTCATTCTGCTGAGAAACGGAGTAGGCTACGTTGGTATCGAAATAGAAGCTCTTGTCGCCTTCTTTCCATACTTCCTGACCCAGTTTCAGTTCGGCGTAGGTTTCGCATTCGTTACCAAGACGATACTTACTTTGAGCACCGGTGGCCTGGAAGCATTGTTGCTCACCGCCGCTGCCGGTCCAGCCAATACCCGAACGGGCATAGCCTTTAAAATCAACGGCGCCCGCCTGTGCAGACAAAATGCCCGCAGCGATGGCGATTGCCAGTGGAACTTTGCGCAGAGTAGTCATCATTCTATCTCCTGAGATCATTGCTTTTCTTTGAACGCTTCACCCCTCGGGCTGCCTCTTCGTTGGCTGCAACCGCGAAGGCGTTTGGCGTTTTCTTTTTAATGGGAAGCCTTAAACGCCCGGCTCTTTATGTAACCGACGACAGGCCGTACCATCCTCGCGGAACAGATGGCAGCGCTCTGGCGGCAAGCCGATAGCGAATGTGGCCCCCTCTTCTACCAACACCACGTCATTCTGGCGGTAGACCAGGTTTTGACGGATGGCGGGGATCTGGATGTGAATTTGCGTTTCGTGGCCTAGCTGTTCGACGACCTGAACCTCACCTTCCAGGGTGACATCGGCGATGTCGCTGGGCAGCAGGTGTTCAGGGCGAATACCGAGTGACATATTGCTGCCGACCTGCACGTTGGCGCTGTCGACAGGCAGCCAGACCCGTTGGCGGTTAGGCAGCTCGACCTGGACTTGTTCAATGGCGGTGGCGGTTACCTTCACCGGCAGAAAATTCATTTTTGGTGAGCCGATAAACCCGGCGACAAAGCGGTCTGATGGGTAGTGGTAAAGCTCAAGCGGTTTACCCACCTGCGCCACACGTCCGGCGTCCAGCACCACGATTTTGTCGGCCAGCGTCATCGCTTCCACCTGGTCATGGGTGACGTAAATCATCGTGCGACCCAAGCGCTTATGCAGGCGCGAAATCTCAATGCGCATCTGCACACGCAGTGCGGCGTCCAGGTTGGACAGCGGTTCATCCAACAGGAAGACGCGCGGTTCCGCCACCAGCGTACGGCCAATCGCCACACGCTGACGCTGCCCACCGGACAACGCTTTCGGCTTACGGTCCAGCAAATGTGCCAGTTGCAGGACTTCAGAAACCTGCGTCACCTTCTGCTGAATCACCTCTTTTTTGGCACCGGCCAGCTTGAAGCCAAACGACATGTTTTCCGACACGGAAAGGTGTGGATAGAGCGCGTAGGACTGAAAGACCATTCCCACACCGCGTTCGGCAGGAGGCACGTCATTCATCCGTACGTCACCAATAAAGAGATCGCCGCTGGTGATGGTTTCCAGACCCGCGATCATGCGCAGCAGCGTTGACTTACCGCAGCCAGAAGGACCGACAAACACCACAAACTCGCCTTCGTGGATATCGAGATTGATGTCTTTTGATACGACAACGTCGCCCCAGGCTTTCGTTACATTACGCAGCTGTACGTTCGCCATGCCCTCTCCCTTCGTTACAACTTGTCACTTACGGATACATTCAAGATTGGGCTGACTATGGGCCATTGAAAACGCTGGCGAATCCTCCACCCCCCTTGTTTTTTATGGGGGAGGAGACGGGAGGATGAGAGGGACGAGTCTGACCACGCCCACCGGGGGCTGGGGCGATTTTCGTGACACAGGTTGCAAAAAACGGTCGGTTTTTATGTGCGCTGACACACATAAAGAAACTTTATGTAACAGAGATCACACAAATCCCCCCTGGGGCGTAGGTTTAAGGAGGATGAGAAGCGCTTGCCAACAAAGGAGACTACACCCCGTTAGACCACCCAAAATATCCACGAGCACATCACCTAAAGGACGGGATATATGAAATTCAAAACAGGCGCACGCATCCTCGCATTGTCCGCACTGACGACGATGATGTTCTCCGCTTCTGCCCTCGCAAAGATTGAAGAAGGTAAGCTGGTTATCTGGATCAACGGCGACAAAGGCTATAACGGCCTGGCCGAAGTGGGTAAAAAATTCGAGAAAGATACCGGTATTAAGGTCACCGTTGAGCACCCGGACAAGCTGGAAGAGAAATACCCACAGGTCGCGGCGACTGGCGATGGCCCGGACATTATTTTCTGGGCACATGACCGTTTCGGCGGCTATGCACAGTCTGGCCTGCTGGCGGAAGTGACCACGGATAAAACCTTCCAGGACAAGTTGTTCCCGTTCACCTGGGATGCAGTGCGTTATAACGGCAAGCTGATCGCCTACCCGATCGCCGTGGAATCCCTGTCGCTGATTTACAACAAAGACCTCGTACCGAACCCGCCAAAAACCTGGGAAGAGATCCCGGCTCTGGATAAAGAGCTGAAAGCGAAAGGTAAGAGCGCGCTGATGTTCAACCTGCAAGAACCGTACTTCACCTGGCCGCTGATTGCCGCTGACGGTGGTTACGCGTTCAAATACGCCGACGGCAAGTACGACGTGAAAGATGTGGGCGTGGACTGCGCGGGCGCAAAAGCAGGCCTGGGCTTCCTGGTTAAGCTTATCAAAGACAAACACATGAATGCGGACACGGATTACTCCATCGCCGAAGCCGCGTTTAACAAAGGTGAAACCGCGCTGACCATCAACGGTCCGTGGGCGTGGGCCAACATTGATAAGAGCAAAATCAACTACGGCGTCACCTCTTTGCCCACCTTTAAAGGCAAGGCGTCCAAACCGTTCGTGGGTGTGCTGAGTGCCGGTATTAACGCCGCCAGCCCGAACAAAGAACTGGCGAAAGAGTTCCTCGAAAACTACCTGCTGACCGATCAGGGTCTGGATGAAGTGAATAAAGACAAACCGCTGGGCGCAGTGGCACTGAAATCCTTCCAGGAGACGTTAGCGAAAGACCCACGTATTGCGGCCACCATGGCGAACGCCCAGACAGGCGAAATCATGCCGAACATCCCGCAGATGTCCGCGTTCTGGTATGCCGTACGTACTGCGGTAATCAACGCAGCGAGCGGTCGTCAGACTGTGGATGCCGCACTGAAAGATGCACAAGGTCGTATCACCAAGTAAGGCTGTAGCACATGTGCCGGATGGCAGCATAAATGCCTTATCCGGCCTACAAAATATTGAATACGTTGTTACACGAAATCATTCGCGCTACATCGAGGCGGCAAGGAGGCAAATCCCCAGGAGCTTACATAAGTAAGTGACTGGGGTGCGCTTCCGCAGCCAACAAAGAGGTAGCGCGAAGGATAAAGTGTAAAGAGGAAATTTCCCATGGATGTCATTAAAAAGAAGCACTGGTGGCAAAGCGACGCGCTGAAATGGTCAGTGACAGGTCTGCTGGGCTTACTGGTGGGATACCTTGTTGTTTTAATGTATGCACAAGGGGAATACCTTTTCGCCACCACGACACTGATTTTAAGCTCCGCTGGCCTGTACATTTTCGCCAACCGTAAAGCCTACGCCTGGCGCTATGTTTATCCTGGCCTTGCCGGGATGGGATTGTTCGTTCTGTTCCCGCTGATTTGTACTATCGCCATCGCCTTCACCAACTACAGCAGCGTCCACCAGCTCACGCAAGAACGCGCGCAGCAGGTGCTGATGGACCGTTCCTATCAGGCAGGTAAAGTCTATAACTTCTCGTTATTCCCGGCAGGTGAGGAATGGCGTCTGGCGCTGACCGATGGTGAAAGCGGCAAAAACTACCTCTCGAACGCCTTCAAACTGGGCGGCGAGCAAAAGATTCCGGTAAAAGACGCCGCTGCGTTGCCTGAGGGCGAACGCGGCAACCTGCGCGTCATCACGCAAAATCGCACAGCGCTCAACCAGCTTACCGCCGTGTTGCCAGACGGCAGCAACGTCGTGATGAGCTCGCTGCGTCAGTTCTCCGGCACCACGCCGCTGTATGCACTGGTGGAGGACGGCACGCTCACCAACAAGCAGAGCGGCGTGAAATATCGTCCCAATAACACCGCCGGTTTCTACCAGCAGATCAATGCGGATGGCAGTTGGGGCGATGACAAACTCAGCCCGGGTTACACCGTGACCATCGGCTGGGATAACTTCATGCGCGTCTTTACCGATGAAGGTATCCAGAAGCCGTTTATCGAGATTTTCGTCTGGACCGTGGTCTTCTCACTGCTGACCGTGGTGTTGACCGTCGCCGTCGGCATGGTGCTGGCCTGCGTGGTGCAGTGGGAGTCGCTGAAAGGCAAAGCTATCTACCGCGTGCTGCTGATTCTGCCGTACGCCGTGCCGTCGTTTATCTCGATTCTGATCTTCAAAGGGCTGTTTAACCAGAGCTTCGGTGAGATCAACATGATGCTGAGCGCGTTGTTTGGCATCAAACCGGCCTGGTTTAGCGACCCGACCACCGCCCGTTCGATGATCATTATCGTCAACACCTGGCTCGGTTATCCGTACATGATGATTTTGTGCATGGGGCTGCTGAAAGCCATTCCGGACGATTTGTATGAAGCCTCGGCAATGGATGGCGCCGGGCCGTTCCAGAACTTTTTCCGTATCACCTTCCCGCTGCTGATCAAGCCGCTTACGCCGCTGATGATCGCCAGTTTCGCCTTTAACTTTAATAACTTCGTGTTGATTCAGCTGTTGACCAACGGTGGCCCGGACCGTATCGGCACCACCACGCCTGCCGGCTACACTGACCTGCTGGTCAGCTACACCTACCGCATCGCCTTTGAAGGCGGCGGTGGACAAGATTTTGGCCTCGCCGCCGCTATCGCCACGCTGATTTTCCTGCTGGTGGGCGTACTTGCCATCATCAACCTGAAAGCTACACGCATGAAATTTGACTAAGGAGGGCGATGATTATGGCTATGGTCCAGGCAAAATCGCAAAAGCTCAGATTATTCGTTACCCACTTGTTATTGCTGGTGTTTATCGCCGCAATTATGTTCCCACTGCTGATGGTAATAACCATCTCCCTGCGTGAAGGTAACTTCGCCACCGGGAGCCTGATCCCGGAAAGCATTTCATGGGAGCACTGGAAACTGGCGCTCGGCTTTAGCGTCGAGCACGCCGATGGCCGCGTGACGCCGCCGCCCTTCCCGGTGCTGCTGTGGCTGTGGAACTCCATTAAGATCGCGGCGGTCACTGCCATTGGCGTGGTGGCGCTCTCAACCACCTGCGCATATGCCTTTGCCCGTATGCGTTTTCCCGGCAAGGCCACGCTGCTGAAAGGGATGCTGATTTTCCAGATGTTCCCGGCGGTGCTGTCGCTGGTTGCGCTGTACGCCCTGTTTGACCGACTGGGCCAGTACATTCCGTTTATCGGCCTGAATACCCATGGCGGGGTGATCTTCGCCTACATGGGCGGCATTGCGCTGCATGTCTGGACGATTAAAGGCTATTTCGAAACGATCGATAACTCGCTGGAAGAAGCGGCGGCGCTGGATGGCGCAACGCCATGGCAGGCATTCCGTCTGGTGCTCTTGCCGCTATCAGTACCGATTCTGGCAGTGGTGTTTATTCTGTCGTTTATCGCCGCCATCACCGAAGTGCCAGTGGCCTCGTTGCTGCTGCGCGATGTGAATAGCTACACCCTGGCCGTAGGTATGCAGCAATACCTCAACCCACAAAATTACCTGTGGGGCGATTTTGCCGCGGCGGCGGTTCTGTCAGCGATTCCAATTACGGTTGTCTTCCTGCTTGCGCAGCGTTGGCTGGTTAACGGCCTTACCGCAGGCGGTGTAAAAGGTTAATTTTCATCGTTATACCCTAAATAATTCTCGTTGCAGGCAGGCGGCAAATGAGAGAGTCCCCGGGAGCTTACTGGAGTAAGTGACTGGGGTGAACGAGTGCAGCCAACGCATCTGCAACGTGAAGTATGACGAGTATATATGCCACTGTAGTCCTCATTGGAACATTGACCCGAAACTCTAAATAATTCGGGTTGCAGGAAGGCGGTAAGAGAGAGCATCCCCGGGAGCTTACTGGAGTAAGTGACTGGGGTAAACGAGCGCCGCCAACGCACCTGCAACACGAAGTATGACGAGTTAACTTGTGACTGTTATTAGGCGGCCTTCGGGCCGCCATTTTTTTACTCACGTTTCAGACGATTAGAGTTACACAGCCACAGGGTGATCACTAAAAGCAGGATCGCGCCGGAATAGATCAGCACGTCCATAGGTGCTTTATGATCCACGATGATCAGCCGCACAATCGCGGTGATCCCAATGTAGATAAAGTAGCGTAGCGGGAAGTGAAAACCTGACTGAAAGTACTTCACAATCAGCGCGATAAACTCAAAGTAGAGAAAATAGACCACCAGTCCTTCCACCAGCGCATATTTGCTGGTTTGTTCAGGCGCGAAAAGAACATCCGCCAGATGCAGCGTCTCCTTGCCCAGAAAGACAACCAGAATCAGGCCAAGACTCAGCAAACCCAAATTCAACACGGTCTGGAGAACGGTGGAGATAAACTCAACGCGTGGACGAACAGTTAGCGATGGCATGGTCATACCGGCACCTCATTCTCAGTGGCGAGCTTTCTGTATAGCGCAAAAGTGTGATCCAGATCTAGATTCTTTGCTTATATTTTGTGCCATCTCGTGATGACATATCTCCCTGCAAGCACAGTAACAGGGAGTGAAAAACGTAATGCTTACAATCTATAAGGCGCAGGTCAGTGATGCCGCGCTGCTCCACGATATGGCGAATGCCAGCTACACCCATCATTTCGCCCATTTGTGGCAGGAAAAAGAAGAGCTGGCGAATTTTCTCGCACAGGAATATTCCCTGCCCGTTTTGCATAAGAGTTTGCAGGACGAGACTTGCTGCTGGCTGATTGCCGCCACCGATAATACCCCCGTCGGCTTTGCTAAATTCAGCTGGCACGTCGCTTCCTCCCTACAAGGGCCGGCAGGCACGCTACTGCATAAACTCTATTTTCTGCCGCAGGCGACCGGCAAAGGTTATGGGGAAACGGTGATTCAGGACGTCATCCGCCGCGCGCGGGAGCACGGTGAACGTTTTCTCTGGCTGGAGGTGCTGGAGGCCAACGTGCAGGCCCGGCGTTTCTAAGAACGCCAGGGGCTTACACACTTGCACGACACCGTATTCAGTACCGCTTCGCAGCAAAGCACGTTGCATATTCTGGGCAAAGCCATTTAAGGAGCGACAATGGGCGCAAACATTCGACAGGCGGCAATCCGCAATGTCACCTGCGGTGAAAACGTGGTGATCGTTGATCCGGTGAATCTGTATGACTGCGAACTGGCGGAGGGCCTTTTCATCGGGCCTTTTGTGGAAATTCAGGGGAATACGCACATCGGTAAAGGCAGCAAAATTCAATCGCACACTTTTATTTGTGAGTACGTGACCATTGGCGAGCGCTGTTTTATCGGCCACGGGGTGATGTTCGCCAACGACATGTTCCGCGAAGGCAAACCCAACCCGGATCGGGAAAGCTGGGGGCGAATTATTGTGGGTAACGATGTGTCGATTGGCAGCGGTGCCACCATCCTGGCGGTGACGATTGCCGATGGCGTGGTGATTGGTGCGGGCAGCGTGGTCACCAAATCGATTACCGAGAAAGGGGTATATGCGGGAAATCCGGCGAAGCTGTTGCGGCGGTTGTAGACCCCCGGTGGCGCTGCGCTTACCAGGGCTACACGCCCAGTCGTAGCCCGGATAAAGCGTTTACGCCGCCATCCGGGAACATCCCCAATGGCGCTGCGCTTACCAGGGCTACACACCCAGTCGTAGCCCGGATAAGGCGTTTACGCCGTCATCCGGGAACATCCCCGATGGCGCTGCGCTTACCAGGGCTACACTCCCAGTCGTAGCCCGGATAAGGCGTTTACGCCGCCATCCGGGAACATCCCCGATGGCGCTGCGCTTACCAGGGCTACACACCCAGTCGTAGCCCGGATAAGGCGTTTACGCCGTCATCCGGGAATTAACGGAAATTCACACTCTTATCGCTGGTCATACTGTAGAGATCAAACTTACGGCCTAGCATCTGGCCACCGTCACGCGTCAGCGGCGTCCAGCCGATGGCCGCACGGCTGCGGGTTGGGCCGGAGGTGAAGAGATCCAACGGAATCGACACATAGACCCCTTTGGTGAAGTCCCCTTCCCCGTACTCCTGCGGCGACACGTTGGTGATGGTGGCGTACGCCCCGACAACCACCCCGCTGTCGAAATGCTTCGCCACTTCCAGCGTACCGCCTTTATCGCCCGCCAGATATTGCCCGACGCTCGCTTTAATCAGCACATCCTGCGCGAACGGCGGTGTCCAGTAGGCCGATAAGTGCCCGGTTTTCACGCTGTAATCGGTAAACTTCATCAGGTCCTGCGCGCTGCGCCAGTCACGCTGTTTCACGTAGTTGGCATCAACGCCAAATGCCCAGTTGCTGTCGACAGGACGCCAGAGCACTTCCGCCCCCGCGCCGCCGTACATGGTTTCCAGATAACCGGCATACACCTGCCCATAGAAATTATTGCCAAGGTACTGGAAGTAGTTGGCCTGCAGGTTGTTCACATAGACGTCATTTTGCACATACTCACGCACACGGGTACGCACGCGTGGCAGTTGCGAATCGTTCGGTGGGTTGGTGTAGTTGAATTTACCGTAGTTGTTCGAAATGTTGGCGAACAGGCTGCCGGTGGTCAGCAGGTGATCGGTCAACCACCAGTCGGCGGTCGCCATCACCCCAAGCTGGTACATGTAGAAACTTTCCGGGCCGCCGACGGACTGGTTTAGCACCGGGTCGAGATGGAAATCAAAGCTCGATTTCTCGATATACCAGCCCTGTTCCGGCGCATCCGGAACAATCGGCTCAACGCGTTGCTGTACCAGCTCCGTTTCCTGTCCCAGTGGTTCGCCTTCGAGATGGCGCTGCAGGCTGGCGACATCGGTTTCCGTGGTTACCTGCGGCATATTCAGGCGGTTTTCCGTCACGCGGATCGTGCGGATGCCTTCCGGCAAATCATTCATGATGATGCGGTTTGCGCGGATGACGCCTTCGCGGGAGTCACGGTATTTCACCTGCTCCCCGGTCACATACAGCGTGTCACCTTTCACCTGAATTTGCGGATCGGCCAGCCCCGCGTTGTATTTCAACAAGGTCAGCTGATTCGCCACCACGGAGTGCTGAATAATCGCATCCTGCGGCTGCGGCTGATACTTCGGACGCGGGTTATCGTTGTAGTGCGGACGCAGATCATTGAAGTTGTTGCGCAGGGTAAAGCCGAACATCCAGGTATTCCCACGCTCATAGCTCAGGTTAACGTCTGCCCAGTCTGCCACCCGGTAAATCGCGCCGACGTTAAACTTGCTCCTTTGCGGCAGCTTGCCGGCAAAGTCTTGCTGATAGTTATTGCCTTCATATTCCAGTTTCAGACGCAGCGGCTGCCACGGCGTCTGGTATTCCACCCCGCCAAAGAGCGCCGTCGGGCCACGGAACATCTGCCCGGCATCCACCGAGCCCGCCTGGTTATAGCTGTTATCGCGATAGCAGAATTTTTGATCGTAGGTACACAGCGGGTTTTTGATATTGCCGGAAGTCCCCAGATATCCCCAGCCAAGGCCGAGGGAGAAATCAAACGGTCCCCAGGCTTTGTTCGCCACAATGTACTCGCCGTCAAACAGGCCGGTACCGCCGATATCGCGCGCGCCCACCGCTACCTTCGGCAGCCAGTACCCCTCTTCCCATAAACGCACTTTCAGGTCGAAGGCTTTATCTTTGTACGACTGATCGCCGGAGAAAGCTTCCACGCTGCTGTACTTACGCGTTCGCACATCGGTGTAACGCAGCGTGGTTTCCAGCCACGGGAAAAGCTGTATGGAGCCTGAATAGTAGCGGTACTGGTCGTTATCGCGATAGTTGAGGCTGATTTCCCCTTCCGGGGCCATACGAGCCGTGGGGGTTTGCAGCAAACCAACGCCACCGAAATCGGACTGCGAAGGCCCAATAGGTGCCGGATACGTTTCGGCCTGGCAGGCGGCACTCACACCCAGCGTCAGGACACTGATGACAAACGATTTTTTCATTATTATTCCGGTATCCGATGCGTCAGTGAGTGAAGAATGTCAGCGTTCAGCACTTCGTAGCGATCGCCCCATAACCCTGGCGCAAAGCCGACAAAAATCACGCTGCCCGGCATAGGTTCAACATGGCGTCGGTTCCAGTACGCCACCGGCACTTTCTCGGTACGCCCGTTGGGATAAATTAACCAGGCGTCGCTTTTTTCCGCCCCGCTTAGCAGGCCCATCTCATCGAGATAACTCACCACGTCGCGCCCAGGGGTAAAGGGTTTTTTCCCCGGCTGGCTGACCAGGCCCACCACGGTGACGGATGTGGGTGGCGGCCCGACCCACAGAGTGTATTCCCCCTGCAACGGCGGGTTGGCGCGCGTTTTAATGCGCACATAATCCGGGTCGAGATTCACCAGCTGTCGGCCCGTCACGCGCAGTGCCTGGAGCTGGCGGCGCACGCTGTTTATCGCCGCCGCATCATCGCCATCTTCTTCCGCCGCCAGTGCGCTCAGGCGGCCCAGCAACGCCTGCTGGCGCTGCTCTTCGACGGCCGTGGACTGTCGCTCGCTGATGACGGCACCCGGCCACCAGCTTTGCGCCAGACGAGGCTGCCCAACGACGTCAATCAAATGCGCCGCGTTGGTGAGTGTTTTAGGCTTGCTGTCGCCAGCGATGTAGACATTGACGTTGCCAGCGGCCTGCGCCAGCGAAGAGGCAATGCAGAGTAAAAGCGCGGTAGCGGATAAGATCCTCATGATTTTGCCGCCTTAACCAGCGTGGTTTTAACCGGGAACCAGTTCGCCCCCAGATACTGTTCCGACTGACGAATCAATCCGTCTTCATCCACCCAGTAACGGTTACGCCAGCTGGTCTGATCCGTCGTTATCTCTTCATCCAGGATCCGGACGTGTGTGGATTCACTGCCCAGCGTGACCGAGTCAGAACCATTCCAGTGGAAGACCGAGCGTGCCGTCGCGTAACGTACCTGTTTGTGTTCCGTCCAGCCCATCGTGCGGGTCCAGCTCGCGCCATCGATAATTTGATTCGGGTTGGCCAGCGGGTCCGCCGCCAGGTTATTCACCTCCAGCAGGTTGTCGCCGTTGGTCAGAGTTTTCACGATGCGATAGTGCTGTGTGACGAAGATGGCCTGATCCTGCGTCGCCCATTTCTGCTGCCCGTCCTCGGAGAAGGCGAGCACGACGAAGAGCTGCGGTCCGCCATTGAGCTGCACATACTGGCTGGCATAGGGCATGTCCTGGATCTCATCATCCGTTAACTGGACGCCCGGTGTGCCGAACACGCTGTTCCAGAGCGAATGGCCCAGCCCTTTGGTGGTGGATGAACAGGCCTGAATCAGCAGGCAAATCAGGATGATTGCGGGTCGCTTCACGACTCTTCTCCAGAGGGGGACGAAATAACCACACCGAAGTGTGGTTATGATTAAAGTACTCGCGGTTATCGAGTACTGGTGGTCGTGGTGGTCGTGGTTCCGGTATTGGAGCCATCACCGCCACCGGTTGCCGCAAGGGCAACACCCACCGCGGAACTCACGGTGCTAACGCTTGTTGCTGAGGAGCTACCCGCAGAAACAGTCGTCGCTGCCGACCCTGCCGCTTCACCCACTTCAATGGGTGCCGCAAAAGCAGAAGTCGCCGCAAGCGCGGTAATGGCAAAAATGCCATACAGTGCTTTTTTCATATCAATTTCCCTTCATTGAATGAATGGAGATCTGCCTGAAATAAACAGGCGAGAACGAGTATACACAACTAAAGCAGGCTATTTACGGAATGGGAAACGCGGCGGGAAGTTTTAAGAAAATTGGATAAAGACGCTAATTCGCTAATATTTATTTAATTTAAAATTATTATATTTCATTAAGTTACAATTAAATCAATAACCGAGAAGTATACGTAACATCTGAAAATAACACTGCGGAATTAGCCGGGTATTCGGCTTTTTCAGATTAACCTCATAATGAAGAATTATGGCTAGACGGGGACAATAAGAATTATCCGATAAAAAGCCGATAATAATATCGGCTTAATAAACCTGTAATCTGCAAATGCATTCAAATTGCAGCAAGGCGGCAAGATTGTTAATCCCCGAGAGCATAGAAAACTATGTGACCGGGGTTAACAAACGCAGCCTACGCAGCTGCGGTTTGAAGGAAGACGCAGATTAACGCCATTTTTTATAGCGGTTAATCAAACCATTCGTCGAACTGTCATGAGATGCAATATCTTTGTCATCTTTCAGCTCTGGCAGAATACGGTTAGCCAGCTGTTTGCCGAGCTCAACGCCCCACTGGTCGAAGGTGAAGATGTTAAGGATCGCGCCCTGAGTAAAGATTTTGTGCTCATACAGCGCAATCAACGCACCGAGGCTGTACGGGGTAATTTCACGCAACAGGATAGAGTTGGTCGGACGGTTGCCTTCAAACACTTTGAACGGCACCACGTGTTCCAGCGTCTTCGGATCTTTACCCTGGTCAGCATATTCCTGCTCAACCACGTCGCGGGATTTACCGAACGCCAGGGCTTCGGTCTGCGCGAAGAAGTTAGACAGCAGCTTCGGATGGTGGTCGGACAGCGGGTTGTGAGTGATCGCTGGGGCGATGAAATCACACGGTACGATTTTGGTGCCCTGGTGAATCAGCTGGTAGAACGCGTGCTGGCCGTTAGTACCCGACTCGCCCCAGATGATTGGGCCAGTCTGGTGGTCAACTTTGTTGCCGTTACGGTCAACGTACTTACCGTTGGATTCCATGTTGCCCTGCTGGAAGTACGCAGCAAAGCGGTGCATGTACTGGTCGTACGGCAGAATCGCTTCTGTTTCAGTGCCGTAGAAGTTGTTGTACCAGATACCGATCAGCGCCAGCAGCACCGGCAGGTTTTTCTCCGGCGTGGTGCTGGAGAAGTGTTTGTCCATCGCATGCGCACCGGACAGCAGCTCAACAAAGTTGTCGAAACCAACGGACAGGATGATGGACAGACCGATAGCGGACCACAGAGAGTAACGGCCACCAACCCAGTCCCAGAACTCAAACATGTTCGCCGTATCGATACCAAACTCACCCACCGCTTTGCCGTTGGTGGAAAGCGCCGCGAAGTGTTTCGCCACGTGTTTGTTATCGCCAGCGGTCGCCAGGAACCAGTCGCGCGCGCTGTGGGCGTTGGTCATGGTTTCCTGAGTGGTGAAGGTTTTGGACGCGACCAGGAACAGCGTGGTTTCCGGGTTCACATTTTTCAGCACTTCGGCG
The DNA here is from genome assembly GCF_965644215.1 of Phytobacter sp. V69. Lineage (NCBI taxonomy): Bacteria > Pseudomonadati > Pseudomonadota > Gammaproteobacteria > Enterobacterales > Enterobacteriaceae > Phytobacter > Phytobacter sp. V69. The sequence goes on along the minus strand of NZ_CBFFRL010000015.1, from coordinate 4,165 downwards.
ATGTGGGTACCATCGACGTTAGAGACAAAATGCATATTCAGATGGTTTTTGTACGGACGCAGCGCTTCGGTCACCATGAACGGGCCGAGGTCGGAGCCGCCGATACCGATGTTAACGACATCGGTAATCGCTTTGCCGGTGTAGCCTTTCCAGCTACCTGAAATGATGGCTTCGGAGAATGCCTTCATTTTTTCCAGTACGGCATTTACTTCCGGCATCACATCTTTGCCGTCAACGATAATCGGGGTATTGCTACGGTTACGCAGCGCCACATGCAGCACGGCGCGGTCTTCGGTGCGGTTGATTTTCTCACCGGAGAACATGGACTTGATGGCATCAGCCAGCGCGGTCTCTTTGGCCAGATCCTGCAGTTTGCTCAGGGTCTCTTCGGTGATGCGGTTTTTGGAAAAATCCACCAGCATTAAATCATCGAACGTCGCGGAAAACTTGGCAAAACGGTCGCTATCTTTCGCGAAAAGCTCAGCGATAGTGACGTCTTTCATGTCTGCGTAATGTTTCTGTAATGCCTGCCAGGCAGCGGTCTGCGTTGGGTTGATATTTTTCATAGCAATACTCTTCTGATTTGAGAATTGTGACTGCGGTCGATTGTAGCGCCTGCGAATGAAAATTGTGATGGTTTTTGTGTCACTGTCCAGAAGCGCCTTTGAAACAGCCGTTTTCACGCGATAAATACGTCCAACATAAGTCGTTTTTCTAATTGATTCGTCTGCATGAAAAATCCGCATAATCGTAACATTGACAGCAATGCCGCTAGCCTTTATTTATTAATGCGCTACCTGCGTGCGCGCAGGCCAGAAGAGGCGCGTTGTCCAGGTAAGGTATCCGAGAAGCCGGTTCGATAACGGTACCTGAGGGGGAACAACGCCGAGAAGGTGAAATGCACGGCAGCATTCATCTTCGGCTACAGGGGCTGAATCCCCTGGGTTGTCACCAGAAACGTTCGCAGTCGGGCGTTTCACAAGTGGTGGAGCACTTCTGGGTGTAATCGTAGTTGTCTATTGCTCTGCGCCTACCCCTTTCGCTCTTCCCTTGTGCCATGGCTGAATAATTTTGTCTGACGTGATACGCCAGACTCCCTGACACGAGGTTATAACAATGAGTCACTCCGTTTCCCCGCTCGTGGTCGCCAAATTCGGCGGAACCAGCGTGGCAAATTTTGATGCAATGAACCACAGTGCGGACGTGGTGCTTTCCGATGCGAGCGTACGTCTGGTCGTGCTTTCCGCCTCTGCGGGCGTCACCAACCTGCTGGTTGCTCTTGCCGAAGGGCTTGAGGCCAGCGAGCGTTTCGTTAAGCTCGATGCCATTCGCAAAATTCAGTTCGATATTCTGGAACGCCTGGCGAATCCAAACGTCATTCGCGAAGAGATCGAACGGCTGCTGGAAAATATCACCACCCTGGCAGAGGCGGCCTCACTGGCGACCTCCAATGCGTTGACCGACGAACTGGTCAGCCACGGCGAATTGATGTCCACCCTGCTGTTTGTTGAAATCCTGCGTGAACGTAATGTGTCAGCGCAGTGGTTTGACGTGCGTAAAGTAATGCGTACCAGCGATCGCTTTGGCCGTGCCGAACCTGACGTGGCCGCGCTCGCAGAACTGGCGACTCAGCAGCTTGCCCCGCGCCTGGCCGACAGCATGGTCATCACCCAGGGCTTTATCGGTAGCGAAGCGAAAGGTCGCACCACCACGCTGGGCCGTGGCGGCAGCGACTACACCGCCGCCCTGCTCGGCGAAGCGCTGCACGCGACCCGCGTCGATATCTGGACCGACGTGCCCGGCATCTACACCACCGACCCACGCGTGGTGCCTGCCGCGAAACGCATTGACGAGATTGCCTTTGAAGAAGCCGCCGAAATGGCGACGTTCGGTGCGAAAGTGCTACACCCGGCAACCCTGCTGCCTGCGGTACGTAGTGACATTCCGGTGTTTGTTGGTTCCAGTAAAGATCCGAAAGCCGGCGGTACGCTGGTGTGCAACAAAACCAGCAATCCGCCGCTGTTCCGCGCGCTGGCATTACGTCGCAAGCAAACGCTGCTGACGCTGCACAGCCTGAACATGCTGCACTCCCGTGGCTTCCTGGCCGAAGTGTTTGGCATTCTGGCGCGCCACAGTATTTCCGTAGACCTGATCACCACCTCTGAGGTGAGCGTGGCGCTGACGCTGGATACCACCGGTTCCACGTCGACGGGCGATACGCTGCTGACGCAGGGTCTGCTGACCGAGCTCTCTTCACTTTGCCGTGTAGAAGTGGAAGAGAACCTCGCACTGGTCGCGATTATTGGTAACGACCTGTCGAAAGCCTGCGGCGTGGGCAAAGAGGTGTTTGGCGTGCTGGACCCGTTCAACATCCGCATGATTTGCTACGGCGCGTCCAGCCACAACCTGTGCTTCCTGGTGCCTGGCAGCGAAGCCGAGCAGGTTGTACAGAAGCTGCATCATAATTTGTTTGAGTGATCGCAGACGTTGTTTCCCCGGTGGCGCGTCTGCTTACCGGGGAAACAGCGAGTGCACTTGTAGCCCGGATAAGGCGCTTGCGCCGCCATCCGGGGCCTACCCGATAACCGTCCGGTACAACAACGCATCCAGCGCTCTGACATCACCTTCGCGGCTATCCGGCAGCACGGGCGGGATACTTCCCCTTTCGATTTCGGCACGAATAAAGGCATGCAGTTGAGGAAGACGCGGACCGTATTCCGCTTCTCCCGCCCTCTGCTTACGTGCCAGCAATTCATCGATTTCCAGGCGCAGTTCCGCATCCAGCTCGCTTCCCGCCAGCAGTTCAGCAAAACGCATGGGCGGCACGCCTTTCCCTGCCTCCACCCAACGCACGGCCAGCAACGGGCGCAGCACGTAGAAATACTTCTTTAACCGCACCTCATCGCCCTGCAAATAGCTGCGAAAGTTTCTGCGTGCCATAGAGTAGTAATGCCAGCGCGCCCGTACGGCGGAAAACCATTTCGATACTTCCGCCTTAAGTACGCAGACGGTGGCCTCGTCCTGTTGATACACCACCGGGGAATCCAGCCACTCAATCAGCGTTGGGTTGGCTCCTTTCAACAGGCCTAGTGCCTTTCGCCACTCCCAACCGCACACGTCCAGCTCATCATCGATAGTCAGTTCGATAACATCACGCGGCGCCTCTACCCGCAAATACCACTCCGGCGGATGTACATACAAAAATCGCACATCGTAGTCGCTATCCGGTGAGGCAAAGCCCCAGCCACGACTGCCGGACTCACAGGCATAGAGCACCCGAACGTCATAGTCCTGCTCAACCTTTTTTAAATGCTGCCGCACACGCTCACACATCGCGGCATCCACGCCGTTCTCCGTCATTTTTTTATCCTTTTACACAGACCACCTGACGTAAGGTGTGAACAATTTCAACCAGCGACGCCTGCGCCGCCATCACCGCGTCGATGTCTTTATAGGCCATCGGGATTTCATCGATAACCTCGCTGTCTTTACGGCACTCGACATGGGCGGTCGCACGAATCTGGTCATCAACGGTGAAGCGCTTTTTCGCCGCAGTACGGCTCATTGCACGCCCGGCGCCGTGGCTACAGGAGCAAAAACTCTCTTCGTTCCCCAGACCGCGCACAATAACGCTTTTCGCCCCCATCGAACCGGGAATAATCCCCATCTGACCTTTTTGTGCGGACACCGCGCCTTTACGCGTCACTAACACCTCTTCGCCAAAATGGGTCTCTTTCTGCACGTAGTTATGGTGGCAATTCACCGCTTCCTGCTGCGTGATAAACGGCTTCGTCACGATACGTGACAGCGCGGCCAGTACGCGCGACATCATCACTTCCCGGTTATGACGGGCAAAGTCCTGCGCCCACGACACGGCTTTCATGTAGTCGTCATAGTGCTGGCTCCCCTCTTTGAAATAGGCCAGGTTTTTGTCCGGCAGGTTCGCGATGTGCTGCTGCATATCCCGTTGCGCCAGCGAGATAAACAGCGTCCCGATGGCGTTACCCACGCCGCGTGATCCGCTATGCAACATCACCCACACGCGCTGCTGCTCATCCAGGCAAACTTCAATAAAGTGGTTACCCGTCCCTAGATAGTGTCGTCACAAGATTTTAGCCCAGAGAGCGATGCATCTGATCTGGACGGCAGCGAGAAATGAGGCCGT
>NZ_CBFFRL010000014.1:0-43000 GCF_965644215.1 Phytobacter sp. V69 | reverse complement strand
GGCCTCATTTCTCGCTGCCGTCCAGATCAGATGCATCGCTCTCTGGGCTAAAATCTTGTGACGACACTATCTAAGCTCTTCTCGTCCCCCATTGGGACCCCCTTTTGATTTCTTGTTGAACTTTTGCAGTTGCCAGACCGCAAGATGTTTTAACAAATCAAAAGGGGTTTTGATAACTGGCTTAAAGCTGAAAGCTTTCCGGAACCCCCAGCCTAGCTGGGGGTTTTCTGTGCACAAAAAACGCCGCGTTTAACGGCGGCGTTGATGCACTCAGAGTGGGACAAACTCCACTCTCTTTTTCGATATCAGTCCATGACCGTGCTGGCAGAAGTAATCCACCGCCCCGCACGCTTTCAGAACATCCAGCGGCTGATGGCAATCGGGGCACAGCGCGTTGAGTGCGTAATCTTTATCACAGCCAAAGCAGTGTCCATGCGTGCCAGTCAATTCCAGCGGGTTGTGGCAGGTTGGGCATTTAAGATCCATAAATATCCTCCCATGATGTCACCCGATGGCGATAACGCCACCGGTGTTTCTGACCTTACTTACCTTTCTTAATATGTTTAATCAAGCGCTTACGTTTACGCATCTGGTTTGGCGTCAGTGTATTGCGTTTATCCGCATACGGGTTTTCCCCTTCCTTGAACTGAATGCGGATAGGTGTCCCCATCACATCCAGTGATTTACGGAAGTAGTTCATCAGATAGCGCTTGTAGGAATCCGGCAGGTCTTTAACCTGGTTACCGTGAATCACCACAATTGGCGGGTTATAACCACCGGCGTGAGCATATTTCAGCTTCACGCGACGACCGCGGACCAGCGGCGGCTGGTGATCTTCGGACGCCATATTCATGATGCGGGTCAGCATTGCGGTGCTCTGACGACGGGTCGAGCTGTCGTAGGCTTCACGCACGGATTCAAAAAGGTTACCTACGCCGCTGCCGTGCAGGGCAGAGATGAAGTGCACGCGAGCAAAGTCGATAAAGCCCAGACGGAAGTCCAGGGTCTCTTTCACCTGCTCTCTGACTTCCTGGCTCAGGCCATCCCACTTGTTCACTACGATGACCAGTGAGCGCCCACTATTGAGGATAAAGCCGAGCAGCGAGAGGTCCTGATCGGAAATGCCTTCACGGGCATCGATAACCAGCATCACCACGTTGGCGTCTTCAATCGCCTGCAGCGTTTTGATTACCGAGAATTTTTCCACCGCTTCGGTGATTTTCCCGCGTTTACGCACGCCCGCAGTGTCGATCAGAACGTATTCACGCTCATCACGCACCATCGGGATATAGATACTGTCACGCGTGGTGCCTGGCATGTCATAAACCACGACACGATCTTCGCCGAGGATGCGGTTAGTCAGGGTGGACTTACCGACGTTAGGACGCCCGACAATCGCCAGCTTGATAGGCAGGTCTTGCGGGTTGAAGTCGTCTTCTGGCTCTTCTTCTTCGCCTTCTTCATCTTTGCCGTCATCGAACTGCGCCCAGTAGGCGGCGTTCTCATCCAGCTCTTCCGGTGGGTCGACTTCGTCCATCCACGGCAGCAGAACATGTTCCAGCAGGCTGACAACACCGCGGCCATGGGAGGCAGCAATCGGGTGAATTTCACCCAAGCCAAGGGAGTAGAAATCGACAACGGCCTGATCCGGATCCATACCGTCCGTTTTGTTGGCGACGAGGAATGTCGGTTTTTCACGCGAACGCAGGTGTTTGGCAATGGCTTCATCCGCTGGCATCAGCCCGGCGCGCGCATCCACCATAAACAGCACCACATCGGCTTCTTCAATCGCCAGCAGCGACTGTTCCGCCATGCGGGTTTCGACGCCATCTTCCGTACCATCGATACCGCCCGTGTCGATACAGATAAATTCGCGACCTTCGACTTCTGCACGACCGTACTTACGGTCACGGGTCAGCCCCGGAAAATCCGCTACCAGCGCATCACGGGTGCGTGTTAAACGGTTAAAAAGCGTGGATTTTCCAACGTTAGGGCGCCCGACCAGCGCGACCACAGGTATCATGTTTAAAGCCTCATTACTTAGAATTCAAAATCAAAACGTCACAGCGCTGGCGGCGTTTTAAAAACAGTAAAACGGCCCCTGCAACAGGAGCCGTCTTCTCACCAACGACCACCTTCGCGCGATTAACGCGTGATGGCGTACAGCGTACCGTCTTTAGCCTGGATCAGCAGTTTGCCATCCGCAGCAACAGGATCGGTCAGGAAACCGGAGCTGTCTACTTTCTGCTGCGCGACAAAACGCCCGTCTTCGACGTTAATCCAGTGCATGTAACCTTCGCTATCACCGGTCACGATGTAACCATTATACAACGCCGGAGCGGTAAGGTTACGGTGCAGAAGATCGTTTTGTGTCCACAGCGTCACGCCACCGTCGGTGGTCAGCGCCAGAACGCGGTCATTCTGGTCGATCATATAGATGCGGTTGCCGTCGACAATGAAATTGCTCACTGAACCCAGCTCGCGTTTCCACATAATCTGGCCGCTACGCAGGTCCAGCGCCGTCAGGTTGCCGTTGTAAGCCAGCGCATAAACCACGCCGTTCACAATCACCGGCGTTGTGTCGACATCGCTCAGACGGTCGATTTCTGTCGGCCCGGTTGCCTGAGAAATACGCTGCTGCCAAATCATCTGGCCCTGCTGCATCAGCACGGCGCTTACGCGACCGTTATCGCCGCCCACAATGGCAGCGCCATAGGCAACAGACGGTGCAGATTCGCCACGCAGAGACAGAGATGGCATATCCAGGTTAACCGTCCATTTTACCGCGCCATCGCTCTCATTGAGCGCCTGCAGTTGGCCGTTGCTGGTATGAATCAGCACCAGGCCGTCGCTGACGACAGGACGGGATAACGCTTCACCCGCAACGTTGGTTTTCCATGCTTCGGAACCGTCGTTGGCGTTCAGCGCATAGACCTTCGCTTTTTCGCTGCCCACATAGACATGGCCGCCTGCGACGGTCACGCCACCGGACAACAGCGCCGGACTGCTGGAGAACCAGCCGGATTTTTCAGCCAGGTTAACGGACCAGACTTCTTTGCCATCGCTCGCGCTAACTGCTTTTACCCTACCGCGACGGTCAGCAGCGTAGACGACGCCACTGTCAAGCGCAGGATGTAAATTCGAATGGAATTCGCCAATACCGCTACCCACAGAAGTGCTCCACGCGGTAGACGGATTAAATTGGTTCGTAACCGTCGGCAAAGGGGACATTTTTACAACATCTTCTTCGCCGTTAAACAGGGAACAACCGCTCAGTAAGGTGACGGACAGCAGCCCAGGCAGAAGTAATTTACGCAATTGCATCGGGTCCCTCTTAGATGGACAAATTGTTGATTTTCATCTGCATCATTTCACTCAGCGCCGGAGATGCGTTGTTTTTAACGCCATTCTCCCAGGCGGTGCGTGCACCTTGTTTGTCGCCTTTGCTCAGCAACGCTTCACCACGCAGGTCGGCAACAATTGCTGCCCAACCATCGCCTTTCACGCTATCAAGCGTTTTCAGCGCGGCATCTTGCTGCTGAAGCTGTACCTGGATACGGGCCAAACGGATGTTGATCATACCCTTAAGGTTTTCATCGCTGGTGGCGGCAAGCCCCTGCTGCAGTTGCGCAGACGCTTTTTCAAGCTCATTGCGGTCAACATACTGCTGCGCCAGTTCCAGTGAAGCCAGTGCGCCATAGGTATTTTTGTTCTCTGCCGCGAATTTCTCCGCCGCAGTCAGCGTTTCGGGTTTATCAGCACGAATCGCGGTAATCGCGTTTTCATAGCCTTGTGACGCCGATCTTGCTGTTTCGGTTTGGTGACTTGTCCAGTAGCGCCAGCCAACTAACGCACCAATACCTAAAATGACACCAACAGCCAGCGCTTTGCCGTTTTCAGCAAAGAAGCGTTTTAGCGCGTCGACCTGTTCGTTGTCGTTCTCGTAAATTTCCACGCAGTCCTTCTCCTTAACGATAATTCACCGGGGAGATTAGCCCAGTAGTGTGCGCAAATGCGCCGCAACGCTGTCCTGCGTTACCGTATTTTGCTCACCAGAGCGTAAATCCTTCACTACAACGTTACCGTCAGCGATTTCAGACTCACCCAACACCAGTGCGAGCTTAGCGCCCCACTTATCGGCACGGGCAAATTGCTTTTTGAAATTACCGCCGCCGTGGTTCGTCATGAGCTTAACGTCAGGTAACGCATCGCGTACCTGTTCAGCCAGTTGCATTGCTGCGGACTGTACGTTTTCGCCCGACGCTACCAGGTATATATCGACAACGGATTCTACTTTAAATTCCGGATTAACTGCCTGAACCAACAAAACAAGTCGTTCAAGACCCATCGCGAAGCCAACCGCCGGAGTCGCGCGACCGCCAAGCTGCTCGACCAGGCCGTCGTAACGGCCACCTGCACAGACCGTTCCCTGGGAACCCAGGCTGGTGGTTACCCACTCGAAAACGGTGCGGTTGTAATAATCAAGACCGCGCACCAGACGCTGGTTGACGGTGTAGGCAATGCCTGCCGCTTCGAGCAGTTTGCACAGGCCCGCGAAGTGTTCGCGAGACTCTTCATCCAGATAATCGCCCAGCGCTGGCGCCGCGTTCAAAAGCGCCTGAATTTCCGGATTTTTGGAATCCAGTACGCGCAGCGGGTTGCTGTACATACGGCGTTTGCAATCTTCGTCCAGTTGCTCTTTATGCTGCTCAAGGAACGCCACCAGGGCATCGCGATAGTTTGCACGCGCTTCCAGGGAGCCAATGGAGTTCAGTTCGAGGCTAACATGATCGAAGATACCCAGCGCACGCCACCAGCGCGCGGTGAGCATAATCAGTTCGGCGTCAATGTCCGGGCCCTGCAGGCCAAACACTTCGACACCCAGCTGATGGAACTGGCGGTAGCGACCTTTCTGCGGGCGCTCGTAGCGGAACATAGGGCCGACATACCACAGGCGCTGTTCCTGATTGTACAGAAGACCATGCTCGATGCCGGCGCGTACGCAGCCCGCTGTCCCTTCTGGACGCAGCGTCAGGCTTTCACCGTTGCGATCTTCAAAGGTGTACATCTCTTTTTCAACCACGTCGGTCACTTCACCGATCGCGCGTTTGAATAACGGGGTCTGCTCTACAATCGGCAAACGGATTTCATTGTAACCGTAGCTGCCGAGCACGTTTTTGAGTGTGCCTTCAATGCGCTGCCAGATGGCGGTCTCGCCAGGCAGATAATCGTTCATGCCGCGAATGGCTTGAATATTCTTTGCCACGTTTATTCTCTTTTTGAATACAAAAAATGAACCCTCAGGGCTTGCGCCTTGCGGGTTCATCATACACGGGAAGCCAGCCGCTTCCCATCACGTTATTTTTCTACCTGTTGTACATCAATACGATTCGCTTCATCCAGGATTGATGCCTTCGCACGAATGCGGGCTTCAAGCTGGGTGATCATATCGTTGTTATCCAGCCTGTCTCTGCGTACGCCATCTTCGTAAAGGCCGCTTTTCTTGTTGCCGCCGGTCACGCCCAGCGTGGAAACCAGCGCTTCGCCAGGACCGTTCACCACGCAACCGATGATCGAAACATCCATCGGAGTGATGATATCTTCCAGGCGCTGCTCAAGGGCATTGACGGTGCCGATCACGTCAAATTCCTGACGCGAACAGGTAGGACAGGCGATAAAGTTGATGCCACGTGCACGGATACGCAGTGATTTCAGGATATCGAAGCCAACTTTGATCTCTTCAACCGGATCCGCCGCCAGCGAGACACGCAGTGTATCGCCGATCCCTTCTGAAAGCAGAAGACCCAGACCAATCGCCGATTTCACGGAACCGCTACGCAGGCCGCCCGCTTCGGTGATCCCAAGGTGCAAAGGCTGATCGATCTGTTTTGCCAACAGACGGTAGGACTCAACGGCCAGGAATACATCGGAGGCTTTTACGCTGACTTTGAACTGATCGAAGTTAAGACGATCCAGATGATCGACATGGCGCATAGCGGATTCGAGCAGCGCCTGTGGCGTTGGCTCACCGTATTTTTCCTGCAGATCTTTTTCCAGAGAACCGGCGTTAACGCCGATGCGGATGGGAATGTTTTTGTCGCGCGCGCAATCCACGACGGTGCGAATACGCTCTTCGCTACCGATGTTGCCCGGGTTAATACGCAGACAATCCACGCCATATTCCGCGACTTTCAGCGCAATGCGGTAGTCAAAATGGATGTCCGCGACAAGCGGTACATTCACCTGTTGCTTAATCAGTTTGAATGCTTCCGCCGCGTCCATGGTAGGAACGGAGACACGAACGATGTCAGCGCCAACGCGCTCAAGCGCCTTGATCTGCGCGACCGTCGCGTCCACGTCAGTGGTGCGGGTGTTTGTCATTGACTGCACGGCGATGGGGGCACCATCGCCAATCGGCACATTACCAACGTAGATCTGTTTCGATTTCCGACGTTGAATCGGAGCCTGGTTATGCATGAAAAATCTCCCGCGTTGCCCGTCTGTTACTGTACTGCTGATTGTTCGGCATTGAGGGTCAGGCGTGCAACCTGGTTAGTTCTGATAAAACGGCTCAGATCGACAGGTTTACCCTGATATTGAATCTGTACCGCAGCAGGTGCACCGATTTTGAGCTTATAAGGCGCCTGGCCGGATAAATTCAGCGTTGCGTCTTTACGCTGGACACCGCTAAATAATTTTTTACCGCTCGCATCGCTCACTTCTAACCAGCAATCGCCGTTGAAGTTCATAACCAGCGCATGCGTGGCGCTCGGGGAGGTAATACCCGCCTGATCAGTCGGCAGCGGCGAGTTATTCACGGTGGCCGTTGGCTGCGTGGCAGGAGAGGTAATCGGTGCCTGAGAAGGCGGTACGACGACGTTTGAGTGTGCGGTTGCCGCTGGCGCCTGTGCCGTTGCAGCAGGGGCTGCAGGTTCAACCGGCGTCGTCGCTGCCGTATTCGGCGCTTCTGTCGGCGTGCTGGCCGCATCGTTATTCAGCGGAACGCTCTGCCCTTCGCCGTTACCGCTGGCATTCAGCTCTGCGGATGACTGATCGGCCATCGTGGTGATTTCCTGCTGCTGCGCTTTGTGGTTTTGCCACCACCATGCGCCCGTCAGGCCAACAACCACAAACAGCACCAGCCAGGTAAAGCTCATTAACCAGCCGTCACGCTTTTTACGGCGTTTTCCCAGGGAAAAGGTCTGCATCGGCGCGACTTTTGCCGCCCGAATCGGTGCCTGTTTCTCAATCATCGGCAGCAGCTCTTCTTCCGGGATATGCACCAGACGCGCATACGAGCGGATGTAACCACGCAGGAATGTTGAAGCTAATTCGGCAGGAGCCTTATCGTCTTCAATATCGCGGACCGTGGAAACTTTGAGGCAGAGGCGCTCAGCTACCGCCTGCTGGCTGAGTCCGAGTTGTTCACGGGCGTTGCGCAGACGAACGCCGGTGGTTTGTGCTTCGTTTTGGTCGTGAGTGGCTTCAGTATTCATTCGCTACAACTGCTGGTACGTGAAAATTTAGGATTCAGGCGCGTAGTAAGCATTGCCTGGGCGCGCCGCGAAATGTCAGGGTCAGTTAAATTTAGACCGACAGTATAAGACTGTCAGGCCGGTCATAACAGAACAGCTTTTGGTACTTTTGCTAAGCTGTTGTTCCATCGCTACATACTGCCTTAAAGTCGAGAGAAACGCACCGTAATTATTGATTACGCAAGGATACTCAGGCGATTAAATCAGCATATTTATGCGTCGCGACACAGAAGCCCGCCGCGACGCCACAACTTTAAACCGCTTTAATCGAAATCGACTCGCCCTGCATACGTTTACGCAGGGTACGTTTCGTACGGTCAATCACTTCACCTGCCAGCTGACCACATGCCGCGTCGATGTCATCACCGCGTGTTTTACGCACGATGGTGGTGAAACCATAGTTCATCAGCACCTTACTGAAACGATCGATACGGCTGTTCGAGCTGCGGCCATACGGCGCGCCCGGGAACGGGTTCCACGGAATCAGGTTGATCTTGCACGGTGTATCTTTCAGCAATTCCGCCAATTCATGCGCATGCTCGGTACCATCATTGATGTGATCCAGCATAACGTATTCGATGGTCACGCGGCCCTGGTTGGCATTGGACTTCGAAATGTAGCCGCGAACTGATTCCAGAAAAGTGGCGATATTGTACTTTTTGTTGATCGGGACAATTTCGTCACGGATAGTGTCGTTCGGCGCATGCAGGGAAATCGCCAGCGCAACGTCAATCATGTCACCCAGTTTGTCCAGCGCAGGAACCACACCGGAGGTTGACAGAGTCACGCGACGTTTGGACAGGCCAAAACCGAAATCATCGAGCATGATTTCCATTGCCGGCACGACGTTGGTCAGGTTCAGTAGCGGTTCACCCATGCCCATCATCACCACATTGGTGATAGGACGTACGCCGGTCGCTTTTACCGCACCGACGATTTTCGCCGCACGCCATACCTGGCCAATAATTTCTGACACTTTCAGGTTACGGTTAAAGCCCTGTTGCGCCGTGGAGCAGAATTTACACTCCAGCGCACAGCCAACCTGCGAAGAAACGCACAGCGTGGCGCGATCGTCTTCCGGGATATACACCGTTTCAACGCGCTGATCGCCAACGGCGATCGCCCATTTAATGGTACCGTCAGAAGAACGTTGTTCTTCAACGACTTCCGGGGCGCGGATTTCCGCGACTTCTTTGAGTTTGTTACGCAGGACCTTGTTGATATCGGTCATATCATCAAAATCGTCGCTGCAATAATGGTACATCCACTTCATCACCTGATCGGCGCGGAAGGGTTTCTCGCCTAAGTTTTTAAAAAACTCGCGCATCTGCTGACGATTCAAATCCAGCAGGTTGAGTTTTGCATCTTTATTGGGAGTCGTCAGTGCGACGTTCTCAGGCGTGACAATATGTTCAGACATAGTTTTGTATTCCGGCCTCGTTATTACACGTTATGGCCCCTGGAGGGTTGAAAAAAGAAGCGCCCCGGGAATGCGTTTTGCAATTCCAGGGGCGCTGCATTGTACAAATTCTGCTGTACAGATGCCACGACTGCGCGCGGCATTGACAAAATAAAGTGTAAATCTGCTTACATTTTCCGATGGGCTTCGCACAACCTGGCGCGAAGAGCGGCGGAAATTAGCGAGTGCGCGGGCAAACTTCGCCTTCGCCGAAGAAATAGGCGATTTCGCGCGCGGCAGATTCTACAGAATCGGAACCGTGGGTGCCGTTCTCGGTGAAGCTGTCCGCGTAGTCAGCGCGCAGGGTACCCGCCAGTGCGTTAGCTGGGTTGGTTGCGCCCAGCAGATCACGATGACGCTGCACTGCATTTTCGCTTTCCAGTACGGAAACCACGATCGGGCCGGAGGTCATGAACTCTACCAGACCGTCGAAGAACGGCTTGCCATCGTGCTCAGCGTAGAAGCCGCGAGCCTGCTCAACGGACAGATGCAGCATTTTCGTGCCAACAATCTTGAAACCAGCAGATTCGAAACGCGCGAAAATACTACCAATAACGTTTTTTGCCACCGCGTTCGGCTTGATGATGGAAAAAGTACGTTCAATAGCCATGTTAACCCCTGTAAGTTGTTCTGTTGTCGTACATACATACGTATGACCTGGCGCGAATTATAAAGAGCAACGCGGGTGTTGCCTATGGATGAAGGTAACATTTTTTTAAAATAAGACGAGTTTTAGCAACACCATTCACCAAAACGTCTCTACATTGCTTTATTGCACCGTGAACTCTACCGCCGCAACCTGTCCGGTGTCATCCATAACCAATAACTGATACTGGCCGGTTTTATCAAGGTTAAGACTTAATATTTGTTGATGGTTGTCCAGCGGCTCACCGTTTAAAAACCACCAGCGCTGCCCTTCCCCACCAGTGGTCTGCAACGGCAATGTCACCTGCGCACGCCCCGGCAACCGCCTGATGACCGCGCCATCGCGGATCCCCGAGAGCAGGAGCGGCGGCGGTGCATTTTCATCACGCGGCGGACACGTTTTCGAGCGTGCAGGCAATCTTGCCGCCCGACGCTCACCATCGGGTAACCAGGGTTCAAGCGGCAAAGGCCAGACAATGATCGTCCGCTGCTGCGCATCGGGGCAATCTGCCGCAACCCGTTCCCCCTGCGCGTTTACCCACACCGGGAAACGGATACCGCGCGCCCCTTCTTGTTCCGGCATTAACATCGTGGGCGGCTGGCTGTTATCCAGAAGCCAGGTCGCCAGACGACGACGGCAGTTACTGTCGCCTTCCGGTAAGCTCTGCCCACCAGGCCAGCAAATCACATCCCGGCTGACCGATTCCGGGCGCGGATCCTGCGGTAAACGCGCCAGCTCCAGCGCCGAACGCGGCTGCAGCATATTGTTCACCTGATTGAGCAACGGCACCGCGCTGGCAAAACCAAATTGCCCGGCAACTGGCGTACCGTCCGGCCTGCCCGTCCAGACGCCAATCACATAGCGACTATTCAACCCAATGGCCCAGGCATCACGATAGCCGTAGCTGGTGCCGGTTTTCCACGCCAGTGGCACCACCTGCGGCAGGGTGCTATCCGGTAGCGGCTGCGCTTCCCCGGCCAAAATACGACGGATAATCCACGCTGCGCCCGGCGACATCAGCGTCCTTTCCATTAGCGGATCGTCCGGCTGAAAGCGTAGCTGCCCGGCTTTGCCGTGACGTGCAAAGGCGCTATAGGCCGCAGCGATATCCGCCAGCCGTGCCCCTGCCCCTCCGAGAATCAGTGACAGATTGGGCTCCGCACCTTCCGGCAGTTTAAGCGGCAGTCCGGCATTGCGCAGCGTGGCGGCAAATTTCTTCGGTCCGTACGCTTCCAGAACCTGGACAGCGGGAAGGTTGAGAGAGCGGACCAGCGCCTCATTCATGCTGACCGGGCCGTGAAAACCGCTGTCAAAATTACCGGGACGATAGTCACCCGTGCGTCGCGGCACATCCTGGAGCAACGAGGCGGGATGAATCAGACCGTCATCCATCGCCAGGCCATAAATAAAGGGCTTTAAGACCGAACCCGGCGAACGGGTGGCGCTGACCATATCAACATGGCCAAAACGACTGTCGTCATTAATGTCCACCGATCCCACCCAGCCACGCACTTTCATGTCCGTGTGGTCGATAACGATGATGGCTAATGAGCTACGCTGCGGCAGACGGGACTTCACGCCTGCGACCAGATCTTCAAGCTGACGCTGGAGGCTGGCATCGAGCGTAGTGGTAATTTTGAGGCTCGGGTCTTTGCTCAACATATAGCGGGAGAAGAGCGGCGCGAGTTGCGGCATCTGGCGAGGCGCCAGCCAGACCGGCTCTTCACGCGACTCCTCAACCTGTTTTTGACTCCACACGCCCTGTGAGACCATGCGATCCAGCACTTTATCTCGCGCCGCCTGTGCGCGTTCCGACCAGCGGTCAGGGCGCAAACGGCTCGGTGCCTGCGGTAACACGGCCAGCAGCGCGGCCTCCGCATAGCTTAGCTGCGCGGGAGATTTTCCCAGATAAACCCAGCTTGCCGCCCCGACACCCTGCAACGTGCCGCCAAACGGGGCGCGGTTAAGATAGAGCGTCAGAATGTCGCGTTTAGAGAGATGCCACTCCAGCTGTAGTGCGCGCCATAGCTGCCGGGCTTTGCCACCAAAGGTACGAGGATGTGGATCGAGCAGACGCGCAACCTGCATGGTGAGCGTGCTGCCGCCAGAGATAACCCTGCCCGCCCGCAGATCCTGCCAGGCCGCACGGGCGACAGAAAACGGGTTTACGCCAGGATGCTTCCAGAACCAGCGATCTTCATATTCGATGAGCGCCTGCAAATAGCGCGGAGAGACATCCTCAATCGCCACCGGATAACGCCAGATCCCTTCGGCGTCGGCGAAGCGCCAGAGCGGCGTACCATCCTCCGTCACCACCACCCGCGCCGGGTTGACCTCTTTTAAAGGCAACGGCCAGAACTTATCGGCAATGAAGAGTCCCAGTGGGATAAGAAGAAACGCTCCCGCAAGCCAAAGCCCGCGGGAGCGCCAGGTGCGCCTTTTGCTCATGTTACGGGCGAACGATCAACGGACCGCTCGCGGCTCCCGTCGCCCGCCACTGCGGCACATACATTGATTCCACCTGCGGCATCGGCAGTTGATAAGTCCCAGGCGTCACCGCTCGCGCAAGGTAAACCAGCGTCACAGGCTGTCCTTCGCTCACAGAGACAGCGGCGACAAAGCGGTCATCGCGGAATTCCATATGGGCAATATCAGCCTGCTGCATACGGTTGAGTAATTCCTGCACTTCGCTGCCGCTATCCTGCAGACTCGCGCTGCTGCTCGCCAGGTTCTGGTTTTCCAGTTCCAGCCCGGCAGGCAGAAGGTCGACCACCAGCGCATCCGGCACGTTGTGGCTGGCACGCACTTCAAGCCAGACCAGCACCAGTTCACCGCTTTTCAGCGAAGCCAGCGATTTTGTCTGTCCATCGGTACCGAGGATCTGGCGTTCGATGTTCAGGACGTTGCTGGCCGGTGCCGGGGTGTACTCCGGATACCCGGTGCTATCGAGACGCAACCACATCGGGCTTTCACCGGTGTTCGTTACCGTCAATGCGGTCATCTGATCCGCATTGAGTTCACGCGTTTGCGGTTTGTCGCCCTTCAGCTCTTCGCTGGTCAGGGAGGTCTGTGCCTGCCAGGTGCCCGGCAAGTTCTGCAGATGGCGACCCGCCAGGTAGAGCGCGTTGCTTTCCTGCGTGGAGAGCCAGCGCTGACCGTATGCCTGTTCAGACAGAGTAGTCAGTAGCTTATTCTGCGCATCCGGCAGCAGCGAGTTTTCTTCCAGCAGCGACAGCATCAGCGCGTTATCACGCAGTTCGCTGCCGTAATCCGCCATCCAGCGCTGCGCCTTCGCACGCGGCGTGGTTAACGCCAGCGCCAGTGCCTGTTCGCTACGCGGTACGTCGCCCATCAGTTTGAGGGCAACACCCAACTGCAGCAGCGGCAGACCGGCTTTCGCCTGAGCATGGCGCTGCCACAGTTCGCGCAGCGCACCGAGCGGGGCTTTCTGCTGGCGAGCAAGTACCAGCGCTGCATAGCTTTGCGCTGCAAATTTGGTCGCCTGTACATCGTCGCTGTAACGCACCGCCATCACCGCCGGATCCTGCAAGTAACGCAGCAGGCGGCTGTTGGCATTGTTCAGCGCCTCCACCGACACGCTGTAACCCTGTTCAGAGGCGCGCACAAGGAAGCCGGTCACGTAAGCGGACAGCCAGTACTCTTCCGGCCCGTTTTTGTCCCATAACGAGAAGCCGCCGTCATCTCGCTGCATTTGCAGTAGACGGGAGATACCAATTTCCACGGCCGCACGGCGCTGTTCATCACTTTCACCCTTGATGCCCATCGCCTTTAGCTGAGCGGCGTTGGTATACAAGGACGGGAACAAACCGCTCGCCGTCTGCTCAAGGCAACCGTACGGGTAGGCTTTCAACTCCTGAATGTAACGGGCGATATTGAGTGAAGGACGCCCGCTGAGCAGCAACTGCCCCTGCAAAGCCACTGGCGAAATACGTTTCGTATGTTCAGTTGGTGCATTCCAGCTCTCATGCGGATAAAGCATGACATCGCTACTGATGGTTTGCGCCGGATAAGCCGGACGCACACCGATTTTCCACGATTTATTCTGCGTCGCGAAGGTTTCTCCCGGCAGCGTCAGGCCTGAAATCGCAGCCGTCACTTCACCGTCACCATAACCATCCAGCGCACGTACCGGAATAAAGAGAGTCGTCCGCGCCCCTGCCGGAAGGTTTACCGGCTTCGGTTGTTCGCTTTCCAGCGCCAGTAAGCCTTTTGCCGCCAGCGCAATATTCAGCGCCTGTGGCCGATCGGTGAGGTTCGTGATATCGAGCGTCAGGCGGCTGGTATCACCACCGGCCAGGAAGCGCGGCGTGTTCAGCTCCGCGATAACGGGTGCGGCCACAATCACTTTGCTTTCGCTGTTACCGAAATCCTCCGCCGTCCAGGCCTGCGCCATGACGCGCAGTTCACCGTTGAAATCGCCAATAGGCAGCGTGACGGTCCCTTCGCCGTTGTCATCCAGCGTGACCGGCTGGGCCTGTTGGGCGATGATCGTGACATGGTTAACCGGTGGTTTACCGCCACGGTTGAGATCGTCGCCATCACCGCCAAAACGTAGCGCCGCCAGACGGCCCTGTCCCTCAATCACCTGACCATAGATGTCATAGATATCCGCGCCATAGCGTTTTTGCCCAAAGAAGGCTTCCCACGGATCCGGCGTGACGTAATCCGTGATATTCAGCACCCCGCTATCCACAGCAGAAACCAGCACGTTAACCTGTTTTGGCACGGTGCCGTTTTTGAGGCTGGCCTTCACTTTGACCGTCAGCGGCTGGTTCGGGCGCATTTTCTGCGGTCCTTCCAGTGCGACGGAAAGACGGCGGTTTTCATCACCCATAGGTAAATGGAGCAAGCCCACGGCGCGTTTTGGCATTGCCGATTTTGATTTATCCCCCGGACGCACCACCAGCGTGCTCAGGTAGAGATCGTGGCGACGCCATTTCTGATCCACCGGAATGGAGAGATCGAGGCCGGTTGCGGGGACATCGATTTCCTGCCACCACAACGGCCCTTCGCTGGACTCAATCATGGCGTAGCCTTTACCTGCCGCAGGCGCAGTGATGTGCAACTTGATGGTGTCGCCCGGCTGATAGGCAGGTTTATCCAGTTTCATAGTGACACGGTCAGGACGAGCGGCCCCGGTTCCGTCACTGTTGTCCTGCCAGCTGTAGCCCGCCCAGAAACGGACGCTGCTGACGCTTTCATCAGGCGCTTTCACTTCCAGGCGATACGAGCCCCACTCTACCGGTACGGTAATTTTCCCGGTTTCATCGGCGGCAAGATCCAGAGTTTGCTCGTTCTCCACCAGATCTTTTTGGTCAAACCGTGACTGCCAGCCTTCGCTTTCCGACCAGTTCCAGCAGTAGTCGCGGCGCTCGCGGATCAGCCGGACCTGCAGACCAGAGACCGCTTTTTTTACGCCCTGCGCATCGGTATAGACAATGTCAAAACCGGCATTGCCGTTTTCATCAACGATAGTCTGGTTGACGGTGGTATCGGTGCGGTAATCGTAAACCGCCTTCGAGGCAAACTGCGGGCGAATCCCCGGCAACACTGGCGCAGGCCAGATAGCCTGTTCCGCACGACGGGTGACCGGGCGACCACCCGATTCCAGCAGGCTGGCCTGCAAAATCACCTGTAACGGCGAGTGGGTATCCTTCCACTGGCTCGGCGCTGATACCTGACCATGGCCTTTTTCATCCAGCGTCAAATGGACTTCATCAAGCGTGCGGGTCTGATTTTCATCGGCGATATCGCCAAACTGGAAGCCCGGCAGCGCTTTTACCGCCTCACGTAATGGACGCAGATAGAGCTGGCCTTGCAGGGTATTGCCATTCGCAGGCACACCGTACAGGTAATAGCCTACAACGTTGAAGTCCACATCATCCTCTGCCTTAAGCGGCGTCGGCTGTGGATTCAGATTCAACGCCATACGCTCAGGCATAAAATCTTCCACATGGAAAGCCCAGCTCCGCAGCTGGTTATCCCCGGTATTGGCACGAATCGACCACGTCCCGGTTTGCGCGCTGGCATCAATCGCATAGGTGAAATGGTACAGACCGTTTGTCGGTTGGCTCACTACGGTACGCATCACCTGGCCATCCGGTTTCACCACTTCCAGCTTCACGGGCTGATCGGCCAGTGGTTTACCGTCAGTGTCGCGCAGCAAACCATTTAAAATCACCGTTTCGCCAGGGCGATAGAGATCGCGCGGGCCAAACATAAAGAATTGCTTGCTATAACCGGGATCCCCGGCAATAGCAAATTCCGCCAGATCGAGGGCCGGAAGTTGCAAGTCGAGCAGCGTCGTCTCGCCATCTTTGCGCGCCAGAATCAGCGCCGCTTCTTTGTCTGTTGTCAGCGTGGCGTGGCCCTGCGCATCGCTGGTCGCCTGCGCCAGCGTCTGCCCTTTATCATTGAGCAGTACGACATCGATACCCGATTGCGCCGCGCCGTTTTCGAGGCTCTGGGTGAAAATATCCAGCCGGTTATGATAACGGTGAGCGGACAGACCAATGTTGCTCAGTGTAAAGAGGGTGGCGGCATTGCTGTAGCTGTAATGCCCCGCCTGATTCATGACCGCGATATAAACCCCTGCCTGCTGCAGCGGCTTGATTTCCCCCAGCGGAAGCAGGAGCTTTTCACGAGTGTTGCGCGCCGGATTCAGGTCGAACCGACCGGTGTAGACCAGATCGACCATTTTCAGCAGGTTGTCCGACTCCCAGTTCGTCAGCGCATTGCGGTATTCCCACTGGCTGACAAATGCGGCCAGAGATTCGGGCTTCACGCGGTAGAAGTTCACGTCCACATTGTTGACGTTGAGCGCCATCACCGGCAGCCCTTCGACAACTTTACCGGGCAATAATGACCCCCGGCTGGCAAAGCCAACGGTCGGCTGAATATCGCGGGTGGTAATGGCCTTTTCGTAATCGATGCCAAAGGTAGCTTTGTTGAGCGCCACCAGGCCCCGGTCAACCGATACCAGCAGTTCGCGGTTCGGTTCAAGGTGTCGCAGACGGAGTTCTTTCAGGTTTGTGGAGAGCTCCCATGCCCCATCCACTTTGCCGTTCTTTTTGTCCACCACGTGGACAGTCTGGGCAAAGTTCTGATTCGGGTCGAGCGGGATAGAGAAGGTCAGCACCAGGGCAGCAGCGCCTTCAAGCTGGACCTCAGAGGCATCCACCAGCGTTAACGGCTTGCCTTCACTGCTCGCCGCCAGCTGTTTGAGTTTTTCGACATCCGGTTTCGCGGGTGGTGTTTGACTCGTAGCCGGCGCTGCAGCAGCCGGGGCGGCCTGCACTTGCTGCGGTTTATCGTTGTTATCACAGCCTGCCAATATGAACGCACTTAAGAAGGCGATCGCGATCGCCGCCGAACGTATCAGTTTCATCCTTTATCCCTGGCCCACAAAGCCTGTTAATTCGTTAAGCGTAAGTATTATGCGCGACTTTGCCGATTACAAACACCCTCCCAGATTCTGGAAAGCGTTTCGCTGTGCTCATCATGCTTGACCGGGCATGTTACCGCGATCACAGGTCGTAACGTTACATGTTACCTTTTAAGTCATTTGTTTTTAAAACAATAGGATAGATAGCTTATTTTCCCGTGTAGCTGCTAACGTTAGTGCATCTTCACCCTATTTTTCGCGGTTCATATAAGAGAGAACATGATGAGCAGAGCCGTTAACGCCCTACAAAATTTCGGTAAGTCCCTCTTTGGTCCGGTGCTGATTTTGCCGATTGTCGGCCTGTTTATCGCCTTCGGTAATATTTTCGGCAACGGCAACCTGGCAGAATATCTGCCGTTCCTCGGCCACCCGATGATTCAGCATACCGGACAGTTGATTGCTAAATCTGCCGTCTCCGTGCTGGTTAACCTGGCGCTGGTATTCGCAGTGGGTATCCCTGTGGGCCTTGCGGCACGCGATAAAGGCTATGCCGCACTCATTGGTCTGGTGACGTTTATCGTCTTTATCAATGCTATGAATGTCACTTTGCAGATGCAGGGCGGACTGGCGGCGGCAGACCAGATGAAAGCGGCGGGCCAGAGCATGGTGCTGGGCGTACAGGTGCTGGAAATGGGTGTCTTCGCCGGGATCCTCACCGGCGCGCTGTCGGGATATGTGTACAACAAATATTCAGGCGTACAGTTTTCCGGGGCGATGGCTATCTATTCCGGGCACTGCTTTGTCGCCATCATCATGCTGCCCGTCTCCATAGTACTGGGCGTTCTGATGAGCGAGCTGTGGCCTTTCGCCCAGCACGGCATCAGCACACTGGCAACGGCCATTAAAGGTGCCGGGCCGTTTGGCGTGGCGATTTATGGCTTCCTTGAGCGCATCCTCGTGCCCACAGGCCTGCATCACCTGGTTTACACACCGTTTTTATACACCGAACTGGGCGGCACCCAGGAGGTATGCGGCTCCATGTACCAGGGGGCGCGCAATATCTACTTTGCCGAAATGGCCTGTCCGGACGTGAAACAACTCAGCGGCACGGTGGTGTGGGACGCACGTGGCATCAGTAAAATGTTCGGCCTGCCTGCCGCGGCACTCGCCATGTACCTGACCGCGAAGCCCGAACGTAAAGCGGCAGCAAAAGCGATTCTCATCCCCGCCGCGCTCACTTCGATTCTGGTGGGGGTCACCGAACCTCTCGAGTTTTCATTCCTGTTCGTTGCCCCGCTGCTGTTCGTCGTGCATGCGGTACTGACCGGCATCGGCATGATGCTGTTCTACCTGTTTGGCGTCCACGCGATTGGCGCAAACGGCATCATTGATTTCATTCTCTACAACCTGCCGCTGGGCACCGGGAAATCTAACTGGCCGATGTACATCGTGGTCGGGCTGATTATGTTTGCCCTCTATTTCGTGATCTTCCGCTTCCTGATCCTGCGTTTCGACATGAAGACGCCAGGCCGTGAAGAGGCCGAGGAAGAGACGCGTCTGTACAGCAAGCAGGATTACCAGGCCAAAGGTAACAACGACGGGCTGGGCGAGGCGATCATCGAAGGACTGGGTGGCCGCGGCAATATTGAGGTGGTGGACAACTGTTACACCCGTCTGCGCGTCACGGTGAAAGATGTCGCCACCATTGATGAACCGCGCCTGAAAGCGACAGGGGCGAAAGCGGTCGTCAAACAAGGCAATAACATTCAGGTGGTCTACGGGCTGCATGTCAAAAAAATGCGAGAAGCCGTTGAGGCGTTTCTCTAAAGGAGACTAAAGATGTTGAAACCCCCGTTTATTCTCTCTATCGCCGGTGGCGGCAGCACCTATACTCCAGGGATTGTGAAGAGCCTGATGGTACAGCTGGAGAAGTTTCCGCTGGCAGAAATTCGTCTCTACGACATCGACGAAGCCCGGCAGAGCACCATTGCGCCGGTGGTGGAAAAAGTGCTGCGCGACCACAGCCAGAGCATCAAATTTACCGTCACCACCGATCCGGAAGTGGCATTCAGCGGTGCGCATTTTGTCTTCGCCCAGATGCGCGTCGGCCAGTACAAAATGCGTGAGCAGGATGAAAAAATCCCCATGCGCCACGGCGTCGTCGGCCAGGAAACCTGCGGGCCTGGTGGGCTGGCTTACGGCCTGCGCACCATTCTGCCAATGGTGGAGCTGATCGACTATGTCGAGCGCTACGCCGACAAAAAAGCGTGGATTGTGAATTACTCCAACCCGGCGGCGATTGTGGCCGAAGGGGTTCGCCGCCTGCGCCCTGACGCTCGCGTGCTGAATATCTGCGATATGCCGGTAGCGGCGATGCGCAATATGGGTGCCGTGCTGGGTGTCGATCGCCATAAACTGGTGGTAGATTACTTCGGCCTGAACCACTTTGGCTGGTTTACCCGCGTGCTGGTCGATGGCGAAGACAAGCTGCCGCAACTGCGTGAGCATGTCGCCCGCTTTGGCCTGCTGACCGAAGATGCCGCGCAAACCGACCCGCAGCACTCGGATCCCTCATGGGTAAAAACCTGGCGCAATATCAAGCCAATCATGGACCATTTCCCGGATTATCTGCCGAATCCGTATCTGCAGTATTACCTGATGCCTGACGACATTGTTGAACATCAGGATCCGAACTATACCCGCGCTAATGAAGTGATGAACGGGCGCGAGAAAAAGTTGTTTGCAGCGGCGGAAGAGTATAAGCGTACCGGGATTTTGTCGGATGCCTTCCACGTTGGGGTACACGGTGAATTCATTGTCGATGTGGCCCGCTCGCTGGCCTTTGATTTGCGTCAGCGCCATCTGGTTATCGTCGAAAACAAAGGGGCGATTGCCAATCTGCCCTACGATGCCATGGTGGAAGTGCCTGCCTACATCACCGCCGAAGGGGCAGAGCCAGTGCGCATGGGCGCCGTGCCGTTGTTCCATCAAACGTTATTGATGCAACAACTGGCGTCGGAACAGTTGCTGGTTGAAGCGACTATCGAGGGCAGCTATGAAAAAGCCCTGCAGGCCTTTACCCTTAATCGTACCGTGCCAACCATGCAGCACGCCAAAACGATTCTGGATGAGATGATCGAGGCAAACCGTGAGTACTGGCCTGCGCTGCAAAAAGCCTGGGAAAACGGCAAAGTGGTACAAAAATAACGAGATTACTCGCGCCTTTTGCGATGGTTGCTTGTCGGGTCAGGAAAAAACGTTAACAATTCAGAATATACCCTAAATAATTCAAGTTGCAGGCAGGCGGCAAGTGAGAGAATTCCCGGGAGCTTACTGGAGTAAATGACTGGAGTGAACGCGTGTAGCCAACACACCTGTAACCTGAAGTATGACGCGTTTCTTGTTGATGACCCGGAGGCAACCATGTCCACCTCTTTTTTTGTGTCGGCCGACTGGCTGATTGAACACGCCAATGACCCTGAGGTTCAGGTCATTGATGCCCGTATGGCACCTGCAGGCCAGGAACATACCCGTGATATGACCGCCGAATACCGTGCCGGGCACATTCCCGGCGCGGTCTTTTTTGATATCGAAGCCCTTTCTGACCACGCCACCCCGCTGCCGCACATGTTACCGCGCCCGGAAGCCTTTGCCGTTGCCATGCGCGAGCTGGGCGTAAGCCACGACAAACACCTGGTGATCTACGATGAAGGCAACCTCTTCTCTGCCCCGCGTGCCTGGTGGATGCTGCGCAATTTCGGCGTCGAGCAGGTCTCGATTCTGGCGGGTGGGCTGGCGGGTTGGCAGCGCGATGAGTTGCCGCTTGAGCAAGGTGACGCCGACCTGCCGCAGTCCGATTTTGACGCGAAATTCGACCCTTCCGTGGTTAAACGCCTGACCGACGTGCTGCTGGTCAGCCACGAACGTACCGCACAGATTGTGGATGCCCGCCCGGCAGCCCGTTTCAACGCCGAGGCGGATGAGCCCCGTGCGGGCCTGAAACGTGGCCATATTCCCGGCGCACTAAATGTGCCGTGGGGCGATTTGGTGGTGAACGGCGAGCTGAAAACAACGGATGAACTGGACGCCATCTTCAGACGTCAGGACGTTAATCTGCAGGAACCGATTATTGCCAGCTGTGGTTCGGGTGTGACCGCCGCCGTCGTCATCCTGGCGCTGACCACCCTCGGGGCGGAAAACGTAAAACTGTACGATGGTTCCTGGAGTGAATGGGGCGCGCGCGACGACTTGCCGATTGAACCCGCATAAATGGATAACCGTTTAGCTCCCCTTCTGACACGCGGGGAATCCCTCACCCGCGCCGAATACCGGGTACTCGCCCACCTGACGGACCACCCGTTGCTGGTGGGCAATATCACCGTTCGCGATTTGGCGACAGCGACATTTGTCTCGACTGCCACCATCATGCGCCTGTGCCAGAAACTGGGGTTTAGTGGCTATAGCGAGTTTATCTGGCACTGCAAACTGCTTCTGGCCGATACGCCCCATATTCCAGAGCAGGCCGTGGAAAGCAATAACGCCCTGCCCACGCTGTTTCATCAGTTTATGGCGAACTACCAGCAGACATTTCAGTGGGTGACGGAAGAAAAGCGCCAACAGTTCGTCACCCTACTGCGCGAGAAAGAGAGCTTTTTTCTCTATGGCGCCGGGTTCTCATATCTGTTTGCGGAGTATCTGACGAAAAAATTGCAGGTGATGGGTAAGACGGCGTTTATCTCCGGTCCCGGCGACAGCCGCAATATCTTCCTCAGCAACGCGGCGCGTTATCAGGTATTTATCGCCGTATCGCGAAGCGGTGAAACGGAGCAGGTGCTGGATAAAGCACGGATTGCGCAAAATGTCGGCATGACGGTCATCGCGTTTACCCGCGCGTCGGCGAACACGCTGGCAAATCTCGCGGATGTGCATTTTGCGCTCTATGACGAGGCCGTGCACTTTGCCGCCGAAGCGGCCGGAGTGACGTCGTTTGAGTCGAATCTGGTTTTACTGATGGATTTACTGCTACTGGAAGCGACGGGCTAAGCCCGTCGACTCATCAGATAATGCGGTTGTTTTTCAGATCGCGCAGGAAACTGCCCCAGCGGCGCTCGTAGAAAGGAGTGATGTGGGCAATCATAAAATGGCTGACCCCGTGTTCCCCTTTCACCACCTGGCAAATATCCACCGGCTCATCGCCGGGTAAAGTATCCATCGCCACGCTGCCTGCCGCCTCAATCACGCTCTCAATGTCGCCTTCGGCTTCGATACCAATCAGAAAATTCGCCTGGGCGTCATTTTTCTCTTTGATAGAGCACAGGTACGCGCATTTCACATGGTTGATGGTCGAAAACAGTTTGGTCAGTGAATCGATCATCTGTGCGGGTGGTTCTGCCACTTCGGAAAGCAGCAGCGACATGCCGCCTTCCAGCACTTCCTGCTGGCTTAACGGGCTGTCATCTTTGCCAACCAGATGGCTGATTTCACGCGGTGTGAGCTCTTTACCGGTCGGTAATTTCGCATTGAGGAACAGCGTCTCACCGAGCGTCATTTCAAACAACGTACGGGCAGGCATCACCACAAATGCTTGTTCGGTGTCCACCGCCTGTTGCAGAGCTTCAAGAGAGGTGAAAAACGGGATCACCGACTGGCCGTCGTCCTTTTCCCAGTGTTGAATATCCAGCGCGCTGTCTTCAACAATGGCTTTATCTTCTGCTTCTGCGGCAGTGCCCGGCACCCAAACGGTGGATTCCAGCAGTTTGCGGAAAAACGCCGGGCGATAAGCCGGCTCGGTAGCCGCTTTTTCCAGCAGGCTGTCAAGGGTTTTAGGCTCGTGATGATGGTCGTGATCGTGGTCTGAATGGGACATAGATTTTACTGTTCGTGTTGTGCTGTTTGATGCCATCATCCGGCCCTCTCCCACAGGGTGCGGAGAAAAATCACACCGTGCGTTTCGCTCTCCCACCGGGAGAGGGAGAAAATCACACCGTGCGGTTCGCTCGCCCCTTTGGGGAGAGGGTTAGGGTGAGGGGAAAAATTACTTACTGGTCAGCAGATTAGCCAGTGCACGCACGCCAAGGCCCGTCGCACCCGCAGCCCACTGCTCCACCGCCGCTTTACGATAGGTCGCAGAGCAGTCGATATGCAGCCAGCCTTTGTGATAATTTTCCACAAAGTGCGACAGGAAGCCCGCCGCCGTACTTGCCCCTGCCGGGAACGCCGCGCTTGCGGTGTTGTTCAGTTCGGCAAAGTTCGACGGCAACTGATTGCGGTGGAATTCCGCCAGCGGCAGACGCCAGAACGGCTCGTTTTCCGCCGTGGCACTGGCCATCAGACGGTTAGCCAGTTTGTCATCAAAGCTGAACAGCGCATGGTAGTCATTACCCAACGCCGTTTTCGCCGCCCCGGTCAGGGTCGCCGCATCAATGATAAACTGCGGTTTCTGCGCCGAGGCGTTGATCAGACCATCCGCCAGCACCAGACGCCCTTCCGCATCGGTGTTCATCACTTCCACGGTTTTACCGTTGCGGTAGCGAATGATATCACCCAGCTTGAAGGCGTTGCCGCTGATCATGTTGTCAGCACAGCACAGGTAAAGCTTCACGCGCTTGTTCAGGCCGCGCGTAATGGCAAACGCCAGCGCGCCGGTGACCAGCGCTGCGCCGCCCATATCGGATTTCATCGAATCCATAAAGGCGGTCTGCTTGATACTGTAACCACCAGAATCGAAGGTAATGCCTTTACCCACCAGGCAGGCGAAGATCGGCGCTTCCGCATCACCCGTCGGGTTGTAATCCAGTGACAGCAGGACCGGCGGGCGCTCAGAACCACGGCCGACCGTATGGATGCCCATGTAGCCTTTTTCGCGCAGATCTTCACCTTTGGTGATGCGATACGATACGGCCTCGCCTCCCACATCATGCAGCAGATCGATTGCACGCTTCGCCAGCTGTTCCGGCCCCAGATCTTCGGCCGGAGCGTTGATGGTATCGCGAACCCAGTCGATCGTTTTCAGGCGCGCATCCAGCTCTTTCTGCCCGGCGTCATCCAGTTCTGCCCAGTCAATTTTGCGGGTGCCTTTTGGCCCTTTATAACCGGCCCAGAACGCCCAGCTACGGTCCGCATCCCAGCCTTCGCCGCTCAGTGCAACATGTTTAATCCCCATGCCGTCAATTTTGCGCGCGGCGCGCTGAATTAAACCGGTGTCATCTTTACCGGTCAGGTGCAGGGTAATGCCGTCGTTATTAATACTCCAGGCTGCTTTCTCGCCCCAGCGAGCGTCCGCGCCCTGGGTCGTCAGCGTAATTTTCATCGCTTCTGTTGTCATTGTTTTGTCCTTTAGCGCATGGGATATGAAAACGGGCCGCCAGAAGGCAGCCCGTCGATATCAAGATGCTTCATCTAACCAGACTAGCAGAATTGCTTCGAGAATTTTTTCGTTCGATGCGTTCGGATCGTCATCGAAATCTTCCAAATCGCAAATCCACTGGTGCAGATCGGTGAAACGAACAGTCTTCGGATCGAGATCCGGGTTGGCGTCATACAGCGCCTCGCCGATCTCGCGGCTGTCGGTCCATTTCAATGCCATATCAATGCTCCCGAGCGTGGTTAATGGTGTAACGCGGGATCTCCACGACCAGGTCTTCGTCGGTGACGCGCGCCTGACAGCTCAGACGGCTTTCCGGCTCCAGACCCCATGCTTTATCCAGCATGTCGTCTTCGTCTTCGCTGCTTTCCGGCAACGAATCAAACCCTTCACGCACGACACAGTGGCAGGTGGTGCAGGCGCAGGATTTCTCACAGGCGTGCTCAAGCTCAATGCCGCCGCGCAGGGCTACATCAAGAATGGTCTCGCCGCTCTCAGCTTCCAAAACTACGCCATCGGGACAGAAGTCCTGATGAGGCAGAAAAACGATCTTTGGCATGTTAAACCTCGTCGACGGAATGGCCTTTTAACGCGGTGCGCACGGACTTGTCCATGCGGCGCGCGGCGAATTCCTGGGTTTGTTTGTCTAGATTTTTAATGGCTTGTTCTATGGCGTCGGTATCATCGCCTTCGACAACCGCGCTCAACTGCGCGATCCCCTCGTCGATAATCGTCCGCTCTGCGGCGCTTAACAGCGCGGCATCTGTTGCCAGAGCACCGGTTAAACTCTCCAGTACGCGGGCGGCTTCCACTTTCTGTTCGGCCAGCATACGTGCTTTCACGTCCTGCTCAGCGAAGCTCATGGAATCTTTAATCATGGTGGCGATTTCGTTATCGGTCAGACCGTAGGACGGTTTAACCTGAATCGCGGCTTCCACTCCGGTGGATTTTTCCATCGCAGTGACGCTCAGCAGACCATCAGCATCCACCTGGAAGGTGACACGGATATGTGCGCCGCCGGCCGGCATCGCCGGGATACCGCGCAGTGCAAAGCGCGCCAGCGAACGGCAATCCTGCACCAGCTCGCGCTCACCCTGCATCACGTGGATAGACATGGCCGTTTGACCGTCTTTGAAGGTGGTAAACTCCTGCGCACGCGCCACCGGAATGGTGGTATTGCGTGGGATGACTTTTTCCACCAGCCCGCCCATGGTTTCCAGGCCAAGCGACAGTGGAATCACGTCCAGCAGCAGCATGTCGCTGTCCGGCTTGTTACCCACCAGAATATCGGCCTGGATGGCCGCGCCAATGGCAACGACTTTATCCGGGTCGATAGAGGTCAGCGGCGTGCGGCCGAAAAATTCGCCCACGCGCTCGCGCACCAGCGGTACACGGGTGGAACCACCGACCATCACCACTTCCAGCACTTCATCGGCTTCAACGCCCGCATCTTTCAGCGCGCGACGGCAAGAGAGTAAGGTGCGTTTAACCAGCGTCGAGATCAGCTCTTCGAACTGCTCACGGGTCACGGTGCCCTGCCAGCCTGCCACCTCAACGGTGACGGATGCGGCATCGCTCAGTGCAATTTTCGCGGCAATGGCAGCATCCAGAAGTTCACGCTGCAGACGGTTGTCGCCATGCTCTGGCAGGTTCGCCTGCTCGCGAATGAAATCCGCCAGCAGATGGTCAAAATCATCGCCACCCAGCGCAGAATCACCGCCGGTAGCCAGCACTTCAAACACCCCGCGGCTTAAGCGCAGGATGGAGATATCAAAAGTACCGCCGCCCAGGTCGTAAACGGCGATCACGCCCTCTTTGCCAGAATCCAGACCATAGGCAATCGCCGCTGCAGTCGGTTCGTTCAGTAAACGCAGCACGTGCAGCCCGGCCAGACGCGCGGCGTCTTTGGTGCCCTGACGCTGTGCATCATCGAAATAGGCCGGAACGGTGATCACCACGCCGTCCAGCTCGCCGGACAGGGATTCCTGCGCACGCAGCGCAAGGGATTTCAGGATATCGGCAGAGACGCGGATCGGGTTGATAAGACCGGCATTCGTGGCGATCATCGGCAGGCCGTTTTCGCTTGCCTGCAGCTGATAAGGCAGATGCGGGTAGCGTGCCTGAATGTCGCTCAGCGCGCGGCCCATCATACGTTTTACGGAACTGATGGTGTTCACCGGATCCTGCGCGGCGTTGACACGTGCGTCATACCCCACGGTGTGTTCGGCGGCAGCATAGTGCACCACTGAAGGTAACAGATGACGCCCGGCGCTGTCGGCCAGAGTCTCAGCCTGGCCGCTGCGTACGGTAGCAACCAGAGAATTGGTGGTGCCTAAATCGATGCCTGCCGCCAGACGACGCTGATGCGGTGCGGCGCTCAAACCTGGCTCACTAATTTGTAATAAGGCCATCTTGTGCTTCCAAAAAATTAAAAACCGAGCAGTTTTTCTTCGAGTTGTTCTGTTGAGCTTCGCAGTTTATCGAGAAAACGCAGTTTACGCACGGTATCCGCCGCCACATCCCACGTTTCATTATTCAATTGTTCAATCAGTTGCTGATGGCGGGAATCAAACATGCCTTTCACGCGTTTAATAAAGCTTTCCAGATGCGCCTGATCCTGTGCGTGTTCAATCTCATCGAGCTCTTCGCGAAGTTCCAGTTGTTCCATCAGAAACGCGGTATCACGCACCGTGTGCTGTTCACTGGCGAGATCAAACCCGTGCAGAGAAAGAAGATATTCCGCGCGGTTCAATGGGGTACGCAATGTTTGCCACGCCTGATTGATGGTCGCAGACTGCTGCAGGGCAGCGAGCTGTTCAGTCTGGGTTCCGCTGGCGAATTTATCAGGGTGGAACTGGCGTTGGAGATCCTGGTAGCGGGAGGTCAGCGCCTGAATGTCGACTTGATATTGGGGGGATAACCCAAAGAGAGTGAAGTAATCCATAACGAGTCCTGCTGTAACAAGCCCCACACACAGCATGACTCTTCATCCTTCGTACTGCCTCGGCGTTGGCTGCGGTCAGAATCCCCAGTCACATAGCTATCTATGCTCCTGGGGATTTTTCACTTGCCACCTTGACTCAGCACGAATGATTTTGAGTCTTCTCTATGGTGGGGCTTATCGGTAACACGCGATTAAACGTTGAAGCTTTCGCCGCAACCGCACTCATCTTTCACGTTCGGGTTAGTAAACTTAAACCCTTCGTTCAGGCCTTCTTTGACGAAGTCCAGTTCGGTGCCATCGAGGAATTGCAGGCTCTTGCCGTCGATAACGACCTTCACACCTTTATCTTCGAACACGGTATCTTCTGATTCCGGTTGGTCGACGAATTCCAGTACGTAGGCCATGCCAGAACAACCAGAGGTTCTGACCCCCAGACGCAGGCCAAACCCTTTACCGCGGTTGGCCAGAAAGTTATTCACTCGCGCTGCAGCACTGTCGCTCAGGGTAATCGACATACAATGCCCTCAATTATTTTGCTTCACGTTTGCTTTTGTAGTCCGCAATGGCGGCCTTAATCGCATCTTCTGCCAGGATAGAGCAGTGGATTTTTACCGGTGGCAATTCCAGCTCTTCGGCGATGTCAGTGTTTTTAATTGCCTGCGCTTCATCCAGGGATTTGCCTTTTACCCACTCGGTGACGAGTGAGCTGGATGCGATTGCAGAACCGCAGCCGTAGGTCTTGAAGCGTGCGTCTTCAATGATACCGTCATTGTTGACTTTAATCTGCAACTTCATCACGTCGCCACAGGCCGGTGCACCCACCATGCCGCTTCCAACGCTCTCGTCGCTGTTGTCGAAAGAACCCACGTTACGCGGATTCTCATAATGATCGATTACTTTTTCGCTGTAAGCCATTTTCTATTCTCCTGATTCCGCTACCGATTAGTGATGTGACCATTCAATGCTGTTCAAATCCACGCCCTGTTTGAACATTTCCCACAGCGGAGAAAGGTCGCGCAGACGGCCGATAGAGTTGCGAACCAGCTTGATGGTGTAGTCAATCTCTTCTTCGGTAGTGAAACGACCTAAAGAGAAACGAATGGAGCTGTGTGCCAGCTCGTCAGTCATACCCAGCGCACGCAGTACGTAGGATGGTTCCAGGCTTGCGGATGTACACGCAGAACCGGAGGAAACCGCCAGGTCTTTGAGCGCCATAATCAGCGACTCGCCTTCAACGTAGTTAAAGCTCACGTTGAGGATGTTCGGTGCGCCCTGCTCGAGATCCCCGTTCAGGTAGACCTCTTCCATATCTTTCACGCCTTCCCACAGACGGTTACGCAGACCGCGCAGACGCGCCATCTCGGTTTCCATCTCTTCTTTCGCGATACGGTAAGCTTCGCCCATACCGACGATCTGGTGGACAGGCAGGGTACCAGAACGCATGCCGCGCTCGTGACCGCCGCCATGCATTTGCGCTTCGATGCGGATACGCGGTTTACGACGCACGTACAGTGCGCCAATCCCTTTCGGACCGTAGATTTTGTGGCCGGAGAAGGACATCAGATCCACTTTCAGCTGGCTCATGTCGATAGGCAGTTTGCCCACGCTCTGAGTCGCATCAACGTGATAGATGATGCCACGCGCACGGCACATTTCACCGATGGTCGCGATGTCCTGCACCACGCCGATCTCGTTGTTCACGTGCATGATGGAAACCAGAATGGTGTCATCACGCATCGCGGCTTCGAGCTCTTTCAGGTCGATAATGCCGTTGCTTTGCGGAGAAAGGTAGGTAACCTCGAAACCTTCACGCTCGAGCTGGCGACAGGTGTCCAGCACGGCTTTGTGTTCGGTTTTGCTGGTAATAACGTGCTTGCCTTTTTTCTGATAAAAGTTGGCCGCACCTTTAATTGCCAGGTTGTCAGATTCGGTAGCACCGGAGGTGAAAACAATTTCACGCGGGTCAGCGCCGACCAGCTCAGCAATCTGATTACGGGCGATATCAACCGCCTCTTCAGCATGCCAGCCAAAACGGTGTGAACGGGAAGCTGGGTTACCAAAGTTTCCGTCCAGAGTCAGACACTGCATCATTTTCTCAGCAACACGCGGGTCCACCGGCGTGGTTGCGGAGTAATCGAGATAGATCGGTAATTTCATTGCTCTATAAACTCCGTACATCACTCAAATGCAATGAACCAGGCTTTCGGTCGGATGTTCAGCCGTTATACGGGGTGATTTTTCACCCCGGCCTGATTCTGAATTCTTTTACGCTTCATCCTTCGGGCTGCCTCGTCGTTGGCTGCCTTCCCTCACCCCAGTCACTTACTTGAGTAAGTTCCGGGGGTTCACTCAGTTGCCGCCTTGACGCAACCCGAATGATCTTGCGTATTTTTATGTTATGCGCGCAGTTTGACGTCGATAGCGTCCTGACCGCGGGTCGTGCGATGGGATTCGTGCGTATGTTGACGATCGGACACATCAAGGATTTCCTGGTTATTAACCAGCTCACCCAGGGTGATGTTGTTCAGGAAATCGGTCAGACGATCGCTCAGGTCCCGCCACAGCGCATGGGTCAGGCATTTGTCGCCGCCCTGGCAGCCGCTTTTACCCTGGCAACGGGTTGCATCAACAGATTCATCAACGGCACTGATGACTTCACCGACAGCGATACTGCCCGCTTCTTTACCCAGTAGATAACCGCCGCCCGGGCCACGCACGCTGGCCACAAGGCCATTTTTGCGCAAGCGAGAGAACAGTTGTTCCAGATAAGAGAGGGAAATTCCCTGACGTTCGGAAATATCAGCCAACGGTACCGGGCCCGTTTCTGAGTTGAGCGCAACGTCCAGCATTGCGGTCACGGCATAACGCCCTTTAGATGTCAGTCTCATGTCTTAACTTAGCCTCAAACTCGCCCCTGCCCGGGGTTTTTATTAAAATTTAAAATAATGTCGCATAGCAGGGGCAAGTCTGACATTCCTGACTAAATTGGTCAACTATTTACTTGACTGTTTTAGTCAGGTATTTGTCGATACGTGCCGTTTTGCTTTGAGGCAGTTTTATCCCCTCTCCGGCAGGAAAGGGGCACGCAAGGAAAGTTCAGTAAGGTTACTGTTTTTCCTGAGTTTTCTGCTCGATTGACGCCAGCATCCCGCGCAGAATATTAAGCTCCTGGCTTTCCGGACGCGCACGTGTGAAGAGGCGGCGCAGCTTGTTCATTACCTGGCCTGGGTGGCTTTCACGGATAAATCCGGTGGAGAGCAGCGTCTTTTCCAGGTGGCCATAGAAGCGTTCCAGATCATCCACCAGCGGATACGGCGTCTCTTCATTTTCTGCTGTTTCACCACTTTCCTGAGTCGCCAGCCACGCCATACGTACTTCGTAAGCGATAACCTGTACTGCCATCGCCAGATTCAGCGAGCTGTACTCCGGGTTGGCAGCAATAGCGACGTGATAATGGCATTTTTGCAGTTCGTCGTTGGTCAGGCCAACGCGTTCGCGGCCAAATACCAGCGCAACCGGCGCGTGTTGCGCTTCGGATACGCTTTTTAAGCCACACTCACGCGGGTCGAGCATCGGCCACGGCAGCGTACGCGAGCGGGCACTGGTGCCGACGACGAGGCTACAGCCAGCCAGCGCTTCGTCGAGGGTATCGACGATTTGCGCGTTGCCAATCACATCGCTGGCACCTGCGGCCAGAGCGATCGCCTGAGAGTCTGGTTTGACCAGCGGGTTCACCAGCCACAGGTTGGTTAAGCCCATCGTTTTCATTGCGCGGGCGACGGAGCCCATATTGCCGGTGTGAGAGGTTTCAACCAGCACGATTCGAATATTTTGCAGCATAGTTTTTCTACGGCTAAAGAATATTTGTGCATATTATCATAAACCGAAGACATATTCCGAATACGCTGCTATCATACGCGCCGTTTTCCCGTTCTTTAACATCCAGTGAGAGAGACCGATGCATCCGATGCTGACCATCGCCGTGCGCGCAGCGCGCAAGGCGGGTAATTTAATTGCCAAACACTACGAAACACCAGACTCCGTAGAATCCAGCCAGAAAGGCAGCAATGATTTCGTGACTAACGTTGATAAAGCCGCAGAAGCAGTGATTATCGACACTATCCGCAAATCTTACCCGCAACACACCATTATCACCGAAGAAAGCGGTGAGCATGAAGGCACAGATCAGGATGTTCAATGGGTTATCGATCCACTGGATGGCACCACCAACTTCATTAAACGCCTCCCACATTTCTCTGTTTCTATCGCCGTGCGCATTAAAGGCCGCACCGAAGTCGCGGTCGTTTACGATCTGATGCGTAATGAACTCTTCACTGCAACCCGTGGTCAGGGCGCACAGTTGAACGGCTACCGTCTGCGTGGCAGCATTGCTCGCGACCTGGATGGCACCATTCTGGCGACCGGCTTCCCGTTCAAAGTGAAACAGCACGCACCAGCCTATATCAACATCGTCGGTAAACTGTTTACCGAATGTGCAGACTTCCGTCGCACCGGTTCTGCTGCACTGGACCTGGCCTATGTGGCTGCGGGCCGCGTTGACGGTTTCTTCGAAATCGGCCTGAAACCGTGGGACTTTGCTGCTGGCGAACTGCTGGTACGTGAAGCGGGCGGTCTGGTCTGCGATTTCACCGGCGGTCATAACTACATGACAACCGGTAACATCGTTGCAGGTAACCCGCGCGTAGTGAAAGCCATGCTGGCAAGCATGCGCGAAGAGCTGAGCGAAGCACTGAAGCGTTAATGTCAGATAACCGCTTGCAGCCAGGCTGCAAGCGGTCTATTTACTCAGGCCAGTCAAAACGGCCGCAGCCCTCTTCCCATCAGTTCCGCACTGAGCCACATCACAATTGATGCGGTGACAAGAATCGCCCCACCCGCCAGCGCAAGCGTCGTCCAGCCAACCTGTTTCCATAATGCAGGCGCTTTATTCGCACTCAATTTCACCGCCAGTTGGCGAAAACTGTGCACCAGCAGGGCCAGCGTTGAGATGGTTAATGATGTCCCGGCGGCCATCGCCATTGCCGAAGCAACACCCCAGCCAAAGACGCCAATCACTTTACTGAACAGCAGCTCCATGATCGCCCCAGAGCAGGGTCGCATCCCCATTGAGAGAATGATCATCAAACGCGCGCGCCAGTCATCCCCCTGTTGCAGTTGTTCGGCGGTGGGCAGATGCTGGTGCCCGCAGCCACAGTGTTCATGATGCTCATGGTGAGGAGTAAATGCAGTAAACGTGGGTTTGCGTAAAAGGCCACGCAGCTTTTTAACCGCACGCCAGCAGAGCAAGACGCCCAGCACCCCCACCAGCGCATAGCTACATTTTTCCAGCCAGAAGCTGCTTAAGTGCAGCTGGCGAGCCGGAAGCGCCAGCACGCTTAACACAACAAAGACCAGCGTAACCGCCACCAGCCCTTGCAATAAGGAAGAGGCCAGCGTCAGTCCAATACTGGATTTCAGTCGCGAAGGATGGGTCGCAAGCCAGGTGGTGATCACCACTTTGCCATGTCCCGGCCCCAGCGCATGCAGTACGCCGTACATAAAACTGACCATCAGCAGCGAACCACCCGCTGCGGTTGGGTTTTCCGCCACGGCCTGAATCAGGGCGCTCATCTGCCGGTTAAACCCGCGCTGCCAGCTTACGCTTTCGCGAAGAACCTGCGGCCAGGCATACCACAGCCACAGTACGCCTCCCAATGCGAACAGTATAAAGAGGGCAAGCGGCCACCACTGGCGCCAGCGACGCTGCGGACGGCGCGTTGTTGCAATTACGGACATTGTACGGTCACCGTCTGTGCGAATTGTTTACCCAGCTGCATGTCTTCCTCCGGAGCGTCCGCTTTATCCAGTGATTGCGCATAGTTCAGCACATCTTCCCCCGGATTCGGCGTTTTAACTGTAAGCTTACATGTCTTTTGCACGGCATCCGGCAGCGTGGCATCGCTCTCTTTGGCGTAGCTCATGTCGACAAAATAGGTCGGATCGTAGGTGGAAATAGTATAGGTCTGCCCGGTCAGCGGCTGCGGTTCCGCCAGCGGCATCACAAAAGTCAGCACCGCCTTGTGCCCTTCCCTCGCCAGGCCATAGCTCAACGGTCGATTTTGAAATTTTACTTTTTGCCCGTTATGCCAGACCTCAGTGAAGTAATGCTGCCCCAGCACGTTGGCCATCACTTCCGCCGCCAGTTTTTTCCAAATCTCATCGCCCGGTTTGGCGTCACCCGCGTCGTAGAGCAGGTCTGCGGAGGTGATCTCATCCATCGTCCAGCGCATACTCAGCCCGCTCCACAGCCCGTTATCCACCACCAGCTGTGTTTTCATACGGATAAAGCTGTGCGGATGCGCCAGCGCAGCGGATGATAAAAATGCGAGAAAGAGCCCAAAAGCGCATTGTTTAACTGCTTGCATGTATTCCTCACGAGAAAAATTCTGTGATGCTCTCCGGCAATCCTGAAGGAAAGGGCTGCGGCTGCGCTTTCACCGAACATACCTTTAGCTATTCTTATCAGACAACCTTTCTGGAGCCTGACAGATGACAATCGAAATGACACCGCCATCTGTGCTCTCCAGTCCGCAGCGCCGCTGCCAGGTGCTTTTGATGCTCGCACTCCCTGGGCACACTGTCACCACGGAAATCATACGCGCCATGAATGGCGTGGACGAAGAGGTCGCCCGACAGGATATTGCCGATACCGACCACGAAATCCAGCGTTTTCATCGGCTGAACATTACGTCCCGACAGGACGGCAGCTACCGGATTGAAGGCACAGCACTCGACCAACGTTTATGCCTGCTGCAATTGCTACGGCGTGGGCTGCGCTTATGTCCGCATTTTATCACTCAGCACTATGCCCCTGCGCTCAAAGCTGCCCTCAAACAACAGGGGGTTGCCCGCACGCTGTATGATGACACCAATTTGCGCGCGCTGATTAACCTCTGCGCCCGACGCTTAGAGCGTTCGTTTGAATGCCGCGACGTTCAGTTTCTGCGCCTTTATCTCCAGTACTGCCTGCTGCAAAGCCACTACGGATTTACGCCGGAGTTTAACCCGGTTCAGCAGGCATGGACACAGATGCGCGCAGAATACGCGGCGGCACATGAAATCGTGCGTCACTGGCGCCGTCGTGTTACGGCCCTGCCGCCTGGCAACGAACATGCGTTTCTCTCACTGCTGTTTATGATGCTGCGCACGCCGGATCCGCTCAACGACAGCCAGCAGCAGGACAAACGCCTGCAGCGCGCCGTTTCTCATATGATTGTCCGCTTTCGCGCGCTGGCTGGTTTGCGTTTCAGCGATGAGCAGGGGCTGGCGGCACAGCTCTATGTCCATCTGGCCCAGGCGCTGGATCGCAATCTCTTTGGTATCGGGATTGATGACAGCCTGCAGGAAGAAATTTTCCGCCTCTATCCACGGCTGGTTCGTACTGCCCGTGAAGCCTTGATAGTAGTGGAAAAAGAGTACGGGCTGCATTTTAGCGATGAAGAGACGGGGCTGGTGGCGGTGATTTTCGGTGCCTGGCTGATGCAGGAAAGCGACCTGCATGAAAAACAGGTCGTGCTACTCACCGGCAATGAGCCGGAGCGCGAACAGGAGATTGAATTGCAGTTGCGCGAGCTGACGCTGCTGCCGCTCAATATAAAGTACCTGCCGCTGCAGGATTTTCAGAAGCAGGGCGCACCGCGAGATGTGACGCTAATTGTGACCCCATATGCCACCCCGCTTCCGCTGTTTTCACCGCCGCTGATTCATGCAGATCGCCCGCTGACCGGACATCAGCAGGCACATATCCGCGATATGCTCGAAGCTTAAGGCTGAGCGGTAACCTTCGGGCGTAAGAACAGCGCCGGAACAACCAGCAGCGCCATCACCCAGAACAGCCCCTGATGAAGATGCTGGTACAGGAAGCCGGATATCATGGTCATCAGGGCAATACTCCCGCCCATCGCCACCGCGGAATAGACTGCCTGCAACCGGATAATTTCGCTCTCTTTACGTGCCGCAATGTAGCGCATCCCCGCCAGATGACAGACGGTAAAGGTGCCGCAATGGAGAATTTGTACCACGATCAGCCACGGCAGCTCGGTCGTCCATCCCATCAATCCCCAACGAACCAGGCCACTGAACGCGGAAAGCAGCAGCAGATCGCGGGCACCAAAGCGGCGGAACAGGCGGTTACTGAGGGTAAACACGACGACTTCGGCGACCACGCCCAGCGACCACAAATAGCCCACAGTTGACGCGGAGTACCCGGCCTCCTGCCAGTAGAGCGCACTAAAGCCGTAATAGGCCGCATGCGCGCCCTGTAGCAGCGATACGCAGGCGAGAAAACGCCAGTTTTTCACGATCAGCTCGCGCCAGGCCTGCCAGCCCGTGGCATCCTGATGGCGCATCTCCCCTTGCGGCAGAATCGACGGGCGAATCAGCATACCCAGCAGCATAGAGACAACGCCGAGGGTCAGCATCGCTAGCACGGCGCGGTAATCAAACTCGCTGACCAGCTTGCCGGTGGCGGCCGAACCAATCACAAAGGCAATAGAACCCCAGACGCGCACCCGGCCATAGTCCATCGGGAACTGTTTTTGCCAGGTGTTAGCCAGCGCATCAGTCAGCGGCACCAGCGGGGAGAAAAAGAGGTTAAACCCGACGATCACCACCATCAGCCAGGCCACGTTAGTCCCGGCCCAGAACGCAAGTGCAAACACCAGCGTGATCAGCGCCAGGATACGTAAGGCTTTAATAAGCAGAGAAGGATTACTGACGCGTGGAGCAATCAGCAGGCTACCAAGAAAACGGGCGACCAGACCTGCGCCAAGCAAAATACCGATGGTTTCCGGCGTAAGCCCCGTCCCTTTGAGCCAGACGCTCCAGAAGGGCAGAAAGATGCCGTAGCTAAAAAAATAGGTGAAATAAGCGAGCGCCAGCCAGCGCGTTGACTGCAAAACCATGATTCCCTCCTGAATGAGGCGATAGTCTGGAGGGAAACCGGCAACCTTGCAAGTAACAGTGCGATAACATGCCTGCCCGGCGACGAGCAGGCATGTTTTTTCAGGAAAGCCGCTCAAGTACCATCGTCTGACTCAGGCTTTCACCCGGTTTTAACGCGGTCAGGCTTCCGCCCTGTGGCCGACGATGATCGTCCGGCGCGTGGCTCATCGGCTCAATACAGAAGAAATCGAACGCGTAGCCTTTAGCAAACTCAGGGTCAGAGACAAACACAAAATAACAAGGCGCAGGCGGTTCGGTTATCATCCGCAGTCCATATTGTTCCTGCCTGATAAGTGCTTCACCGTCCCAGCCCGCAAAACCGTTATTCACCCACTGGCGCGGCAGCGCATTTGCCCGATTGAAATCCAGCCATTCCGGCAACGCCTCCTGATATTCCCCCGCCAGCCACTGTTCGCGCTCCAGCCAGTAGCCTGACGCTTTCGCCTGCAAGCGCGTGTCACCCGTCAGCGGAAAATAAGGATGCCAGCCGAGGCCAAACGGCAGCGTCTCCTCACCCTCGTTGGTCACAGTAAGCGTCACGGTGAGCGCAGACACCGTAAGCTGAAAGTGCTGCTGCGCAAGATAGCGATAGACGCCCTGCGTATGCCGATATACCAGCGTTAACGCGTCCGCTGATTTCTGCTCGCACGTCCAGTGATTCAGCCAGCCATCCCCGTGGAGATAGTGGCTGTCCCACGCCACGTTTGGTGCCAGGGCGTACGCCTTTCCCTCCCAGGCAAAGGCGTTACCGCTGACCCGATTACCAAAAGGCACCAGTGGGAAGCAGGAGGACTCCACCGCTTCGCCGCTCTGTTTGCCGGGGCGCAGCAACGGTGTGTCATGGTGCCAGAAACCTTCAATTGTACCGCCCTGCTCTGACACCGCGAGCCGCAACGCCCCGTGCTGTAAGCTATGAATGGTCATCATGCGCCTCGTCATTCAGGGAAATTGATAACCACTTTGCCGCACTTGCCGCTCGCCATCAGAGCGTAGGCGTCGCCCGCCTGCTCAAGGGAGAAACGGTGGGTGATGGCGTTGCGCGGCCACAGTTTCCAGTCGGTCAGATCATGCGCGCATTTTTCCATATGGAACAGGCTGGTAACCCAGGAGCCAATAATGCGCCGCTGATGGTGCATCAGGTCGGCGCTGAGTTCGAATTCCACTTTGCCGGTTTCACCAATGTAGACCACACGGCCCCAGTCGGCGGTGGATTGCAATGCCAGCAGTCGCCCGGCGGCGTTGCCGGAGCAGTCGAAGACGCTCTGATGATCGTCGCCGCCTTTAACCGCCGGGTTGGCCCACCACAGGAAATGGCGCGGCGTGGCGTTGCCGTTATAAACCCGGCTGCCAATTTCCAGCGCAGCTCTGTCCGGGCGCAGGGTGAAACCGGTCATCACCTGCAAACCGTGCATCGGCTCGGTTTCGCCCACCCACACCGTCTTGCTGCCGTCTTCATGTTCTTCAAACGTGCAGTCCACCGGCATATAGGTGGTCGGGCGATGATGCTGCGGCCAATTGAATTCGATGTCCCCGGAGATCCACGGGCCGAGTAACCCCACCAGCGCCGGTTTGATCACCTCATTGTGATAAACGAAGTCGCGCTGTTTGACCTTGTCGAAGGCTTTTTGCACGCGCCCGCCCAGCTCCGGCAGGATCATAATTTTCAGGTAGTCGTTTTCCAGCCAGACCGCCTGCCACGCTTTTTCTGTTTTGCTGTCGCTTAGCGTATCAGTCACGCCATAAGGGTAAACAGCCCCCGTAGCCCCCTGGTAAACACGGTTTTCCAGAAACATGGGGTGAACATCCTGCGAACCGGTTTCGTACGTGGGAATGACGACTGTTTCACGCCAGACTTTTAAGGGTTCCATATTGCCCTCTTAATTGACCAGACATACTAAAATGTGGATTTGTGGGCAGTCTGACAGACAAAGAAACGACGTTTCGCACAATAATCACGCAATAAACTAAACGAGATTTAGTAAACATGAGCATCTGCATTAACAACCAACAGATTCGCCGGATTAATAAATGTGTGGTGCTTGAGCTCCTCTACCGTGAAAAACGGGCCAGCAAATCAACCCTGGCGCGGCTGGCGCAGGTCTCTATTCCGGCTATCAGTAATATTCTTGAAGAGCTGGCAGCAGAAAACCGCGTGTTAAATGTGATGGAAGAAAAGCCCTCGCGCGGGCACAGCAGCGGGACCTGGCTTATCGCGCCGGAAGGAGACTGGACGCTGTGCATGAACATCACGCCCACCAGCATTGAATGCCAGCTTGCCAACGCCTGCATGAGTCCGAAGGGGGAGTATGAACGCCATACCCTGAATGCCCCTCATCCTCAGGCACTGCTGACGGCGATTGAACAGTGCTGGCATCGGTACCGGAAAGCCTGGCCGGGGCACAAAATCAACCTTGCGCTCGGCGTACACGGGCAGGTCGACCCGGTGAGGCACCCTGGAGTGAGCCAGTTGAACTGAAATATTTGCTGGAAGAAAAGCTTGGTATTCGCGTGCTGGTGGATAACGACTGCGTGATGCTGGCGCTGGCGGAGAAGTGGCAAAACCCCGGCCAGGAGCGCGATTTCTGCGTCATCAACGTCGATTACGGCATTGGTTCGTCGTTTGTGATTAACGAGCGGATTTACCGCGGAACGCTCTACGGCAGCGGGCAGATCGGTCACACCATTATCAACCCGGACGGCGCGGCCTGCGATTGTGGGCGCTATGGCTGCCTTGAAACCGTCGCCTCACTGAGTGCGCTGAAAAAGCAGGCACGGATATGGCTGAAGTCGCAGCCTGCGCCGATGCTGGATCCTGAGACTCTCACTACATCACAACTTATCGCCGCCTGGCAGGCAGGTGATATGCGCATCGCGGCCTGGGTAGAGAACGCCGCCAGCGCCATTGGCCTGAGTTTGTATAACTTCCTCAATATACTTAATATCAACCAGATATGGCTTTATGGCCGAAGCTGTGCGTTTGGGGAACACTGGCTGAGCACTATCGTCCAGCAGACCGGTCTGAACCCGTTCGATCAGGGTGGGAATCCGCGCATTAAGGCCACGCAGATTGAGATGGGGCGTCTAAATCGCGCGCAGCAAATTATGGGTATTGGCTATTTGTACGTTGAGGCGCTGCTCAATGAAATGCACTAGCGAATATACGAATCCAGCACGTTGAGCACCACCGCCAAATCTTCTTCACGCTTCACTTCATCATTCTCATGCACGATGTGGTCGGTCAGATGGCCTTTGATCACTTCGCGCATCAGACCGTTCACCGCACCACGAATGGCGGCGATTTGCTGCAAAACCTGCGCACATTCATGGGGTTCATCGAGCATCTTTTTCAGTGCCGCAACCTGCCCCTCAATCTTACTCGCCCGTGCTTTGAGCTTTTTCTTATCCCGAATGGTATGCGACATACTGACCTCATTTCGCTTCTGCTGAGTGAAAAAATCATATCACAGAACAACTGGGGGGGAGTTTATTTCTACTGGGGGGTAGTATTATCTACTGGGGGGGGAGTAGATTGAAAAAAGATAACTATTAGCGAGAATTATTCTCATGACCGATTTTGCGTCACTCTTTCAGCAAGGAAATGCCTGGTTTTTTATTCCGAGCGCCATTCTTCTCGGAGCCCTCCACGGGCTGGAGCCGGGTCACTCGAAGACCATGATGGCGGCCTTTATTATTGCCATTAAGGGCACGGTCAAACAGGCCGTGATGTTAGGCCTGGCGGCGACCCTCTCGCATACCGCCATTGTCTGGCTCATCGCTCTGGGCGGGATGTACATCAGCCGCCAGTTCACCGCCGAATCCGTAGAACCCTGGCTACAAGTTTTCTCTGCGGTGGTCATCCTCGGTACCGCTGCGTG
The DNA here is from genome assembly GCF_965644215.1 of Phytobacter sp. V69. NCBI lineage: Bacteria > Pseudomonadati > Pseudomonadota > Gammaproteobacteria > Enterobacterales > Enterobacteriaceae > Phytobacter > Phytobacter sp. V69. Next base: position 2,770 of record NZ_CBFFRL010000014.1, on the reverse strand, counting down.
GATGTTCTGGCGAACCTGGCAGGGGGAGCACCAGTGGCACGCGGGTCATCATCATGAAAACCACACGCATGCCGCGCCCCAAAGCCTGCTGATGCAGCCGGTGAAGACCGTGGTCAGCCAGCAGCCACAAATCCTCACACTGCGTAAGCTTACCAAAGAAGAAGAGTATCAGGATGCCCATGAGCGGGCGCATGCGCGGGACATTGAGCGCCGTTTTACCGGGACTGAGGTCACTAACGGGCAGATTCTGCTGTTCGGTCTGACAGGCGGATTAATTCCCTGCCCGGCGGCAATTACCGTGCTGCTTATCTGCATTCAGCTTAAAGCATTGACGCTGGGGGCCACCATGGTGGTCTGCTTCAGTATTGGGCTGGCGCTAACCCTGGTCGCGGTTGGTGTGGGAGCAGCAGTAAGCGTGCAGCAGGCGGCAAAACGCTGGTCCGGATTTAATACGCTTGCGCGACGTGCGCCGTATTTCTCCAGCGTATTGATTGCACTGGTGGGGGTTTATATGGGCATTCACGGGTACGCGGGGCTACGCTGACGCCATAAAAAAGGCCGCTGAGCGGCCTTTTTCAATTTCATCACGGCTCGCGCTTACGCGTAAACCGGGAAGCGAGCACAGATAGCCAGCACTTTCGCTTTAACGCTTTCGATAACCGCTTCATCGTTGATGCTGTCCAGCACGTCACACATCCAGCCAGCCAGCTCTTTCACTTCGGCTTCTTTGAAGCCGCGGCGAGTCACAGCCGGGGAACCGATACGGATACCGGACGTTACGAACGGGCTCTTAGGATCGTTCGGTACGCTGTTTTTGTTGACGGTGATGTTCGCACGACCCAACGCAGCATCTGCTTCTTTACCGGTCAGGTTTTTATCAACCAGATCCAGCAGGAACAGGTGGTTTTCAGTACCGCCAGAAACCACTTTATAGCTACGGTTCAGGAACACTTCCACCATCGCTTTGGCGTTTTTCGCAACCTGCTGCTGGTAAACTTTGAACTCCGGCTCCATCGCTTCTTTCAGTGCCACCGCTTTACCGGCGATCACATGCATCAGCGGGCCGCCCTGTGCGCTTGGGAATACAGCGGAGTTCAGTTTTTTGTACAGCTCTTCGTCACCGCCTTTCGCCAGGATCAGACCGCCACGCGGACCCGCCAGGGTTTTGTGCGTGGTGGTGGTCACAACGTGAGCGTGTGGAACCGGGTTCGGATAAACGTCTGCAGCGATCAGACCTGCGACGTGCGCCATATCAACGAACAGATATGCGCCGATGCTGTCGGCGATTTCACGCATTTTTGCCCAATCAACGATGCCGGAGTAAGCAGAGAAACCGCCGATAATCATCTTCGGTTTGTGGGTCTGCGCCAGCTTCGCCATCTCGTCGTAGTCAATTTTACCGGACTCATCAATGCCGTAAGGCACGATGTTGTACAGTTTACCGGAGAAGTTTACCGGGGAACCGTGCGTCAGGTGGCCGCCTTGCGCCAGGTTCATACCCAGAACGGTATCGCCCGGCTGCAGCAGTGCGGTATAGACCGCGAAGTTAGCCTGAGAGCCTGAGTGCGGCTGCACGTTAGCGTAGTCAGCGCCAAACAATTCTTTCGCGCGGTCGATCGCCAGCTGCTCTACGATATCAACATACTCGCAACCACCGTAGTAGCGTTTGCCCGGGTAGCCTTCGGCATATTTGTTAGTCAGCTGAGAGCCCTGCGCCTGCATTACACGCGGACTGGTGTAGTTCTCGGAGGCGATCAGTTCAATGTGTTCTTCCTGACGTACTTTTTCCTGCTCCATCGCCTGCCACAGTTCGGCATCATAATCGGCAATGTTCATTTCACGTTTTAACATCCGCATCTCCTGCTCAGCTAACAATAAAGCAACTCAAATTTGAGGGCCCGTTTTGGGTGACGGCTCACAGTATAACTGATTCATATCGCGATAACAGGTCTTGACAAAGGTTTTTACGCAAACGATTGGCTCCACGCTGGACAAGGGTTTGAGAGATAATGTTCTTTGCCGTAGCAACGGAATTCTTTTCACGTTTGTGATGCAACTTGTTCACGTTTGAAATCCACTTTCCCCTCCCTCCCCCCCTTTACAACACCTTCGTTTCACCTATAAGATGCATTTAAAATACATCTTATAAATCACCAAACAGGAAGCAATCATGCTTGACGTACAAACCATCGCAACGGTGAAAGCCACCATTCCCCTGCTGCTGGAAACCGGTCCTAAACTGACCGCGCATTTTTATGATCGGATGTTTACCCACAATCCCGAGCTCAAAGAAATTTTCAACATGAGCAACCAGCGTAACGGCGACCAACGGGAAGCGCTGTTCAATGCCATCGCCGCCTACGCCAGTAACCTGGACAACCTCGCCACCCTGCTGCCTGCGGTGGAAAAGATTGCCCAGAAGCACACCAGCTTTCAGATCCAACCCGCCCAGTACGACATTGTCGGTCATCACTTGCTGGCGACCCTTGACGAGATGTTCAGCCCCGGCCAGGAAATACTGGACGCATGGGGTAAAGCCTACGGCGTGCTGGCGGGCGTGTTTATCCAGCGAGAAGCGCAGCTGTATAGCGAAAATGCGAGCAAAACCGGCGGCTGGGAAGGCACTCGCCCGTTCCGTCTGGTCGCCAAAACCGCGCAAAGCGCCTTAGATAGCGTCGTCACAAGATTTTAGTCCAGAGAGCGATGCATCTGATCTGGACGGCAGCGAGAAATGAGGCCGTATTTTTTGCGTAGCGCGTTGCAATACCCC